>JAYSYG010000336.1:0-1594 GCA_043716685.1 Sphingobacteriaceae bacterium
GGCTGGCTGAAAATTGGTTTGGAACAGAATTGTGGTTTAAAACACTTTCTGTATATTTACAAAGTAAGTTATGCAAAATATCATTGACCCGGTAAGCAAAGAAGCCTTGTTAGACGAACTAACCTGGGAGCGTTATATTCGGAAGGCCAACAATGGAAATAACGAGATCTACATTATTACCCACCACAATGCGCCAAATGTTATGCGTGAGATCGGGAGGTTACGCGAGGTTACTTTCAGGCATGCCGGCGGCGGTACTGGGAAGGAGATAGATATTGACGAGTTTGATACAAGTTCTCACCCTTACCAGCAATTGCTGGTGTGGAATCCGGAAGACAAGGATATTGTTGGAGCATACAGGTTTATACTTTGTAAGGATGCTGAATTTATAAACGGTAAAGTAAATCTTGCCACTACCGAATTATTCGAGTTCAGTGAGAAATTTTACAAAGATTACCTTAATCAGACCATAGAGCTTGGCAGGTCGTTTATTCAGCCTTTGTACCAGCCCGGCGAAAACAGGCGAAAAGGACTTTTCAGCCTCGACAATTTATGGGACGGCCTGGGTGCGCTGGTAATTGACAATCCTTCGCAAAAACATTTTTACGGGAAGGTAACCATGTATACAGATTTTAACGTCAAAGCGCGTGATTATATCCTGGCTTTTATGGACCATTATTTTCCTGATAAAGAAAAATTGGTCTGGCCGATTTATGCAATTAAGAAACAAACAAATACAGAAGCCTTTGTAAAGCTTTTGCAGGGGCAGGGGTACAAAGAAGGACACGCCATTTTACATAAACATGTGCATGAGCTTGGCGAAAATATTCCACCGCTTATGAACGCGTATATGAATTTGAGTCCGACAATGAAAAGCTTCGGAACTGCTGTAAACCCTACGTTTGGCGGAGTAGAAGAGACAGGAATTTTAGTAACTATTAAAGATGTGTACGATAGTAAAAAAGAGAGACATTTTAATTCATATTTGATAGAGAAAGGATTACGGAGTTTAAATGGAAATTAAAAAAGCAGTTTTTAAGCAAAGTGCTTCCAGTATATTTGGTTGTCCCAAACCTACGTTGCAGGAATACGCTTTTATAGGCAGAAGTAATGTGGGAAAATCTTCCCTTATTAATATGTTGTGCAATAACAACAAACTGGCCAAAGTATCAGCCACGCCAGGAAAAACACAGCTGATCAACCATTTTACAATTAATGATTCCTGGTATCTGGTAGATTTACCGGGATACGGCTTTGCGAAAACGAGCAAGGATAACCGTTCAAAATTTGAAACGATCATTTACGATTATTGTAAAAAGCGGGAGACCCTTGTGTGCTTGTTCATATTGATAGACAGCCGTCTTCCTTTACAAAAAATAGATTTCGAATTTATGAGCTGGTGCGGGGAAAATGAAATTCCGTTTTCTATCATCTATACTAAGGCAGATAAAAATTCTAAAGCAGAACTCGCAAGAAATATAAAAAACATTCAAACCGAACTTTTAAAAGAATGGGAAGAAATGCCGAATACTTTTATTTCGTCAGCGGAAAAGAAAAACGGTAAAGAAGAAATTCTGGAGTTTATAGATTTCCA
>JAYSYG010000337.1:0-5118 GCA_043716685.1 Sphingobacteriaceae bacterium
TATTTTAATTGCGCCCAGGTATACAGGAGTATTGGAGAGCCGAGAAAATCCAACTCCTTTCTTTTTAAGGCAAAGCATTTTTCAGAAGTTAACCATGATACAGATCTTATCATTGCATGCAACGGCGCTATTAGCACAAGCTACCGAAACTTAAACATGATCGATTCTGCAAACTACTTTTCGCAAGAATCCAAAAAATACTTATCTGAAAGGACAGGCACAAGCAGCAAATTCAGTTATTATTTAGGCACAGGATTGTTATATATGCAAACCGGGGAGCATAAAAAAGCACTCGACGCTTTTCTTTATACACGCCCTTATGCGACAATAGCCAGCGATGAAATGACACTGCTGATAAATATTGCAGAAGAATATAAAAAACTGGGCGATACGGAAAAGGCGCTCATCTATTTTAACGAAGGCTACGAGCTGAGCAAAAAGACAAAAACATACAACAACCTGGCTTACATCAGTTATGCGATGGCGAAAATTTATGAATCCAAAAAAGATTACAAAAAATTTGCCGGGTTCATTCACCAGCATTTGAGTTACAAGGATTCAAATGATAAATACGTAAAAGTACAACAGATCAGGCAGCAACAGCTTGAATTTGATTACACACGCAAACAGGTGGCGGACAGCCTTCGTTTCGAACACAAGGAAAAACTAAAGAACATAGAACTTGAAGTAGCGGCAGCCAGGCTTAATAAAGAAAAGTATTTCAGGATCATGCTTGTTGTGATTCTCATTATCATCCTTATTTTTTCAGCATTTATTTCCAACCGATTTATACTTACTAACCGGCAAAAGAAAATCATAGAGCGACAGAAACAAATTGTTGAGTTGAAGAACCAGGAGATACTTGATTCTATTAATTATGCAAAACGTTTGCAGGCAGCAATTTTACCGCAGTTACCTGATATAAAAAAAGAGCTGGACCTTGATATTTTGTATCTACCAAAAGATATTATCGGTGGAGATTTTTATTTCTTTGAAAAAAACAAGGGGTATACTTTTTTTGCTGTATGTGATTGTACCGGTCATGGTATACCGGGTGCTATTATGTCGGTGGTATGCCACCACGCGCTTCAAAAATCCATTAAAGAATTTGGTCTTACCGAACCCGGCTTAATACTTACCAAAACCCGCCAAATCGTTATTGAGAGTCTGAACGCTACCCACCAAAATATTAAAGACGGAATGGACTGTTCTTTGATCGTTATGAATGACTCTACTAAAAAAGTAACCTGGGCAGGTGCTTACAATAATATATGGGTGTTTAATAATAAATCGCTGACGGAAATAAAAGCAGACAAACAACCCGTTGCATTTTATGAGAATTCAAAAGAATTTAAAACACATGAACTCGATATAGAACAAGGATCTTTCGTGTATTTGTTTACTGACGGTTACGGTGATCAGTTCGGGGGACATAAAGGCAAAAAATACAAAAACAAATCCCTTAAAGAATTTTTAATTTCTGTATCAGAGCATGAAGTAGAAAAACAAGTAGAATTGCTGCAACAGAATTTTATATCCTGGAAAAAGGATTTGGATCAGGTAGATGATGTTGCCGTAAGTGTGATCAGGTTTTAAAATTATTTCCACACCACTACTTGGCCTGCTGCTTTCTTATAAGCACAATAAGCAGATTTTTTAATGCACCGGTTTCATCATACTATCAAAAGAGGTTTCAGTACTATGCATTACTTCCAGTTCCCAGCCCTTAGGATACGGAGCTTCCAGCAAAGAGCCTTTTAAAAGATAAGGATACATTTCGGCGTACGTCTGGATCTGGTTGGCGCTCACTCTTCTGTATATGTGCGCTCTTTGTAAATCATTGGAATGTTTGATTCCCGCCGCTGACATAAGTTCAACACAGGCCTTCACCGTTTCGTGATGGTAGTTACACACCCTTACTTTTTTATCGTTTACGTCAAGCCCTTTCCACAACTGAGGGTTTTGTGTGGCAACACCGGTCGGACATGTATTTGTGTTACACTCCAGCGCCTGGATACAGCCAACAGCCATGAGCATAGCACGCGCACCGTTGCACATATCTGCGCCCAATGCGAAGTTTTTTACCAGGTCAAAACCCGTATGCACTTTACCAGAAGCAATAATGCGGATATGTTTTTTAATACCAAACCCATGGAGAGCATCGTGAACAAAAGCAAGACCCTCACGCAAAGGCATTCCCACCGAATTACTGAATTCTATAGGTGCGGCCCCTGTTCCACCTTCTCCTCCATCTACGGTAATAAAATCAGGCATAATACCCGTTTTGATCATTGCCTTACAAATAGCAATAAACTGGCTCTTCTGACCAATACATAATTTAAAGCCAACGGGTTTTCCACCACTGAGCTCGCGTAATTTTTTTATAAACCCCACTAATTCAAGCGGAGTTCCAAAGGCTTTGTGATACGAAGGCGATAAAACATCTTTCCCCTTTTCCACCAAACGGATCTTTGCAATTTCTTCAGTTACTTTAGCTGCCGGTAAAATACCGCCGTGTCCCGGCTTGGCACCCTGTGACAATTTAATCTCGATCATTTTTACATTCGGCAATACCGCACGTTCAGCAAATGCTTCATAATTAAAAGTACCATCCACATTCCGACAACCAAAATAACCCGTACCTATCTGCCAGATCACATCACCGCCCGGCTTTAAATGGTAAGGACTTAGGCCCCCCTCACCTGTATTGTGTGCAAAGCCTCCCAGCTTGGCGCCACCATTCAAAGCCATGATCGCATTCTGGCTTAAGGAGCCAAAACTCATTGCGGAAATATTAAAAATACTTGCAGAATATGGTTGTTTACAATCCGGCCCGCCCACCATAACACGCGGATCATGCTCTCCATGCTCAAGGGGAAGTGGGTTTATGGAATGATTTAACCATTCATATCCTGTCTCGTATACATTTAGTTGAGTACCAAAAGGGGTGCTGTCCGTTACTTTTTTTGCGCGCTGGTAAATAACATTCCGGCTTAAGCGATTAAATGGAGCGCCACTTACATCCGATTCTATAAAATACTGGTAAACCTTAGGGCGCATCCATTCCGCCCACCAACGCATCCGCCCAACCACCGGGAAATTGCGTTTTAATGTCTGTTTCGTCTGTGTCATATCCATAACTCCCAAAAGAACAATGGGCAATGCAATAGCATATAGCCAAAGGCCCCAGTGCCAGAAATAGCTTAATGCGCCAATTGCCAGAACAAAAAAAATCGAAAGGTTAATAAACTGTTTTTTCATGTTTACCTGTTTTGTGTGTGTGAAATAAGTAGGCTTAGATGAGTAAATATAACAAAAAGGGATATTTGTAAGAAAAAAAAGAAAAATAGTCGGATTTCAATATTTTATTAATTTTAGTTTTATTTGGGAGACTTCCATATTAGATGAAGCACTTCCCTTTTCATTTAGTTTTTGAAATGATTATCTTAAAGACATGAACGTGTATCTTTTAATTATTGGTCTTTTTTGCTCTCTCTGTGTAAAAAGCCAGGATACAACCGTACACTTTCAAACAGGAATAGCGAGTTATTACGCTAAAAAGTTTGAAGGGCGCAAATGCAGCTGTGGTGAAAAATTTCGTCACGACAGCCTGACCGCCGCGCATAAAACCCTGCCCTTTGGCACACGGGTAAAAGTGACCAATCTTAAAAACGATAGCATAGTAATTGTGAGAATAAACGATCGCCTTCCAAAAAAATCGAAACGGATTATCGACCTGACAAAAAGAGCAGCCAAACAATTAAACTTTGTAAAAGCAGGGCTTACGAAAGTGAAACTGGAAGTGCTCAGAGATTCTTTGCCCTAGGTTTGCACTCTCATGGGTTTTAGCGTGGCCCATTAATTCATAAATTGAACACAGCTTTTATTTCATTTATAACTTCTAATTCTTTGTCTTTTTCCACCCAATGTATTTCCACTCCTTCTTTTTCCATCTTCCGGAACCAGGTCATCTGTCTTTTTGCAAACTGAAAAATCGCAGTCTGGAGTTGTGAAATCAATTGTTCTTTGCTGATCTCTTCCTCTAAAAAACGTGAAACAAATTTATACTCCAGTCCGAATAACGCAAGACGTTCATGTGTTATGCCCTTTTGTAGCAATGCTTCAACCTCAGCGATCAATCCTCCGTCTACCCGCTTCAACAGGCGTTCTGAAATCTGTTCTTTACGTGCTTCTACCTCTGTTTTTATTCCAATATAATAAGGTTTGTATGGCAGGATAATTTTAAAAAGTTCGTCTCCAGTTTTAGAAAAGTGTTCCGATATTTCTATTCCGCGAATGATTCTTTTTTTTGAGTTCAGGTCAACATGACTAATAACTTGTTCCGGGTATTTTTTTAACCGTTCAAGCAAATCTTCTTTCGACAAAACTTCCAACTCATTTCTTAAGGATTCATTTTCCTTTATTTGCGTAAAAGAAAAATCCTTTCGCAAAGCATCCAGGTACAAACCCGTTCCGCCACAAATAATTGGTAGTTTATTTTGCGTTGTAATTTTTTCAAAAGCCTTTTTCAGTTCTTCTGTGAATTGATGCAGGTAAAATTGTTCAACTGGTTCGATAATATCAATTAGGTAATAAGGAATTTGTTTGCCATTTACATGATATTCAACCAGATCCTTGCCAGTCCCAATAGTCAACCCTTTGTACACCTGTCTTGAATCCGCACTGACGATCTCGCCGTTCAATGCGTACGCAAGCTGACAGGCCAAACGGGTTTTTCCACTGGCCGTAGGACCTAAAACAACTATGCAATTGTAATTTGCCATATTTTTAATACTCATTTCTCGACTCCGCTCGAAATGACAACTTCGACTCCCCCGCTCGGCTGAAGGGCTGCACGGACGGGCGCTTGAAATGGCAATTCCTGCGGAGTATACACTAATTTTACGTTTCCTGAATTCCGTGAAAGGTAAAATTTCTTCGAGTCAAAATTTTCCTTTTTTTGCACAGGCATCCTGTCGAAGCTAATTCTATTTACCAGAAAATAATTTGGTTCTGTTTCACTGTGTTTTTTAAATCCTGCCTTAATAAAAGAACTGCCATCGGATAATTGTTTGTCAACATAGGTCATTACATCACCTGCTTTTTTTTCGTCACAAA
>JAYSYG010000338.1:0-1592 GCA_043716685.1 Sphingobacteriaceae bacterium
TCGCGTAAAATATTGTGCGAGGTACCGAATATGCACATTTCGCGCAGTTCCTGGTTGATCCTGTATTTACCTTTTGATTTGGAGAAAAATTTATCCAATCGTAACTGGCTGACAGACTTCAGCTCCATTTTTGAATATTCGCCCGCACGCGCAGACTGGATCACTTTTTCACTCAGGTCTGTTGCGAAAATCTGTACGGCAATGTTCACCTTTTTTTTTGCGCGGATCTCGGCAATAAGCATAGCTATGGAATAGGCTTCCTGCCCCGTTGAGCAAGCAGATACCCAGATCCGAAGCGTTTCATTTCTTTTTTTGTCCTTAAAAAGCTTTGGCAGTAAAGTAGATTTCAGGTACGAGAATGTTTCCATATCCCTGAAGAAACTTGTGACATTAATGAGCAGATCATCATAAAGAATTTCAGCTTCCTTTTTGTCAGCGCCAAGAAATTTCGCATACTCTTTGGTCGATTTTAAATTATTTTTAAGAATCCTTCGCTGAATCCGGCGTTTAATAGTAGTTAATTTATAGTGACTGAAATCCACACCGTTCTGTTTATGCAAGACCTCAAAAATACTGCTCATGTCCGGATTGCTGTCATAGCCTATCTCTTCTTTTGGCTGTTTATTAATTCCATTTCCAACAGAGCCTTTTTTGCTTAATAAGATCAGTTTTTTTGCGATCTTTTCAGGAGAAAGTACGTAATCTGCCACGCCTGCATTTATGGCGGAGCTTGGCATACTGTTATATTTAGCTGTTTCATCCTGGGCGAATGTTACTCCTCCCATTTTTTTTATTGCCCTGAGTCCCTTTGTTCCATCGCTTGCGTTGCCCGAAAGGATCACTCCAATTACATTTTCTTTATGTGTTTCGGCCAGCGAAGAAAAAAGGATATCAATAGAAAGATTAGTAGTACTATTCCTTGGCCTTGGTAATAATTGTATATGCCCGTCCGTTACTTCAATTGCTTTGTTGTGCGGTATAACATAAATGTTATTGGGCTTTATCAACTCCATGTCCTCAATTTTTTGCACCGTCATCGCAGTGGATTTAGCCAAAAGTGTAGTGAGTAGACTTTTATGATCGGGGTTAAGATGCTGCACGTAAATAAAGGCCATGCCGGTATCTGTTGTTAGGTTTTTCAGTAATACAGAAACCGCTTCCAATCCTCCCGCCGATGCACCAATAGCGACGACAGGAAAAGAATTAGGTACGGCTTTTTTTTTATGCATCGTTTTTTTTTCGGCCGTTATTTTTTTTGATCTCATTATTAATTTCTTTAAGGACATAGTTCAGATTTTACACGACAAGCGGCTTTAGAATAAAATGTTTTCTGTCAGGACGGATAAAGGTTTTTGTTTTCATCAGGGTTAGAACATTCTCAAGGTTTGTTTGCAGCTCAGTAAGGCTGGCTTTCTGAAAATAGTAGTGTGCTCCGTGTTCATAAAGAGAATCCGCCATGCTTTCACGCATTGAGGTGGAGTACATAATAACGGGAAGATCTTTCAACAGGTTGTTGGATTTTATCTCGCTTAAACATTCTGAACCATTTTTCTTTGGCATATTAAGATCAAGAAAAAGAACGTCAGGTAAAT
>JAYSYG010000339.1:0-5114 GCA_043716685.1 Sphingobacteriaceae bacterium
CTATGTTTAACGGGGTTATGCAGGGTAAGCCAATTGGTTTTCCTGATTTTATGCTCCCTCTAAACAGGAACGGTTTCGTGGAAGAATGTTACTTTGACTTTTCTTACAGCCCTATTAAAAATGATATGGGAGAAGTTGGAGGTGTATTGGTAACTGTAATTGAAACGACCAGTAAAAAGAAAGCAGTAGATGCTTTAAAAGAGAGTGAAAAGCGGCACAGGCAATTAATAAATGCCCTGCCAATTGTTGTCTGGTCTGCCGCTCCTGATGGAAACCTAACTTATTTAAGCCATCAATGGGAAGTTGAATATGGAAATCCAATAAGTGAAAGTCTTGGTACCGGGTGGACAACTTTTGTACACCCCGAGGACATTGAGAAGGCAGCCAGTCTTTGGGAACATTCGCTTAAAACAGGTGAAAAGTATGAAACAGAATTTCGGGTTAAACATAAAAGTGGAAAACACCAATGGATATTAGTGCGTGCTATTGTTATTAGAAATGAGAAAGGCGATATTATTTCGTGGAGCGGATCAAATACAGATATTAATGATAAAAAACTGAATGAAGAAGCTTTAATTAAAAGTGAAGAAAAATTCAGGACAATGGCCGATAACATTCCAAACCTGGCCTGGATGGCGAATGCAGATGGATGGATATTCTGGTACAATAAAAAGTGGTATGACTATACGGGTACAACGCCCGAACAAATGGAAGGCTGGGGTTGGCAGACTGTTCATGATCCTAAAGTGTTGCCAGGTGTATTAAAGGGTTGGACAAATGCTATTACTATTGGCACAGAGTTTGAAATGATCTTTCCCTTAAAAGCGGCGAATGGTCAATTCAAACAATTTCTCACCAGGGTACTGCCGGTAAAAAATGCTGAAGGTGAAATTTATCAGTGGTTTGGGACGAACACCGAGATTACTGAACGAATTGAAGCTGAACGCGCGTTAAAAGAGAGTGAACAAAACCTACGGAATACGATCTTGCAGGCGCCCGTTGCCATGTGTCTTTTTAATGGACCGAACCATGTTGTAGAATTAGCCAATGCGCGCATGTATGAGTTGTGGGGCAGGGGTGAAAAGGACCTTTTGAACAAACCTATCTTTGAAGGACTTCCAGAGTCGAAAGACCAGGGATTTGAAGCGCTTCTGAATGGCGTTTATAACACAGGAGTTACGTTTGCAGCGCAAGATGTGCCGGTTAACTTGCCGCGGAATAACGCACTAGAACAAGTGTATGTAAACTTTGTTTATCAGGCGTATAAAAAGGGAGGAGGAAAAATTTCAGGAGTATTGGCGGTAGCAGTGGATGTAACAGAACAGGTATTAGCACGTAAAAAGATAGAAGATGTTGTTGCTGTAAGAACGAAAGATCTGGCGGAAGCAAATTTGAATCTTAAGAAATCCAACGAAGAGCTCTCCCAGTTTGCTTATATAGCATCACACGACCTGCAGGAACCATTGCGGAAAATCGGAACTTTTTCGCATATGCTGGAAACAAGTCTTAGTAATAGAATTGATGAACAATCAAAAAATTATCTTGAAAAGATTAATAAATCCTCAGCAAGAATGAGAGCGCTTATTAGAGATATACTTACATATTCTGAGCTGTTAAAGGAAAATAATTTATTTAAAGAAGTAGACTTAAACCTGATCGTTAGTACTGTTATATCGGATAACGAATCGCTTATAGCGGAAAAAAATGCCGAGATAAAAATGGAAAAGCTGCCAACCCTTATGGCTATTCCCCTTCAGATGTCTCAATTATTTGCCAACATTATTGGTAATGCCCTGAAATTTTCAAGACCTTCAGTAAAATCTTCTGTTAAAATAACTGTAAAACATTTAAAGGAAGAAGAAATATATGAATTGCCCGATCTTGATCTAAATTTAAAATTTTGCAAAATTCAGATTACAGATAATGGAATAGGAATAGAGGAGGAATACTGGGAAAAAATATTTCAGATCTTTCAAAGACTTCACCTTCAAACGGAGTATTCCGGTACAGGGATAGGGCTTGCGATATGTAAAAAGATCGCTAAAAACCACCGGGGTGATATAAACGCAAACGGGAGCTCTGAACACGGCGCAACTTTTAATTTGTATCTGCCTCTGTATAACCCGAAAACTAAAAATTAATTCTTGTGTTACGGTTAAGTGAATTATGTTCTTGCGCTAGCCCTCGCTGTGATTGATTGCAATTTAGGGTTAATATAATACTCTATAATTTTTTCAAATAATTACTTATTTTTATGAATCTGTCTGTTTGCTTTTCAGTTCATGGGGTGAAATAAAGATTTGAGTAATTCTAAAAACCAAACTAAAGCAATACCTTTATAGAGTTCAGAGCAATTACCTATGAAAATAAACTCTATTTTACTTTTCTGCTTTAGTTCTATTTGTTATTCTTTAGTAAACGGTCAAAATAGTAATTCTGCCTTTGACAAAAACTTAAAAGAGGTCTACCGGCAATCCAATTTTCCTGGTTTTGCAGTTTCTATTATAAAAAAAGATTCTATTGTGTTCTCCGGGGCATATGGGTATGCCGACATATTAAAGAACAAGCCTTATACATGCAGAACGATTCAGCCAATAGGCTCGGTAAGTAAAACGTTTGTAGCGTTAGCACTCATGAAATGCATCGAACTTGGCTATTTTAGTTTAGAAACACCCATTAATGATCTTTTACCATTTAAAGTTAACAACCCTTATTTTTTAGGGAATTACATTAAAATAAAACACCTCGCCACACACACTTCTTCTTTGCTTGATAATGATACCACCTATTCAAAAACGTATACGATAGGAAATAAACCGCAGCTGGAATTGGGGACCTTTTTAAAAGAGTATTATACAGCGGGAAGCCGCTTTTATTCTTCACAAAATTTCAGCCGGGATTCTATCGGTTCATCTTATGTCTATAGTAATATTGCTACAGCTTTGGCGGCTTATATTATAGAAGTTAAATCCAATATGTCTTTTACCGAATTTACGGCAGATTATATTTTTAAACCCTTAAAGATGGAAAATACCGGTTGGTTTTATAATGATAAGAACAAGAAAGACCATGCTGTACTGTACCAGATAAATACTGCCGAGAACCATTTTGACAGCCTTATAGAAAATAAAGATCACAGTTTAAAAACTTACATATATCCTACCTATGCAGATGGAAGTTTAAAAACATCCCAGTGCGATCTTGAACTGTATCTTAAAGCAATGATGAATGGTTATTTTATGTCAGATGCCTCAGTTATAAGTTTTGATTCTTATAAAAACATGTTTGCCAGACAATTTCAGGCTGGCCATTTACCTGCTAATATGAAGGATACCAAGGAGCCGAATCGCGCCATTTTTTGGGCCTATTCAAAAAAAGGAGATCTAAGACATACGGGAAGTGATCCGGGAGTATTTGCTTTAATTTCCTTTACTCCTGATACAAAAATTGGAAAAATAATTTTAATTAATGCGTGTTTGGATGGTAATGAAAATACACGAACTATTGAAAACTTTAAAAAAATAATGGGTGCGATAGATAAATATGAAATTCTAACTAAATAAAACCTTATCGGTTTAGAAATGAAGTGGTTGATAAAAAAGAATTTAACTACTTAAAATTCGGTTGCAAAGGAATTGTTTTTATAAAGTAAACACAACAACTATTTTTTCTTTTCACCTTCTTCTTCAGAAATTAAAACAGCATCCGCAGTGGGTTCTATTTTACGGCCTTTAAAAACTGAAAATTGTTTGGTGAACTCTGCACCAAAAAAGACGATCATGCTCGAATAAGAAACCCAAAGCATAATTAAAACAACAGATCCTGCTGCCCCGTATGTTGAACCAGGATTCGCTTTAGAAAAATAGATCCCAAGGGCAAATTTTCCCAATATAAATAATAAGGTTGTAAAAATAGCGCCAATCCAAACATCCCTCCATCTCACTTTTACATCCGGCAATATTTTAAACATCAATGCGAATAAGATACTAATTACACTGAACGAAATGATAAAATTTAAAAGGAGGAATACAAAAAGCATAAAATCAGGCAAATGATTTTTAACCCAATCGCTAAATGCCGCGAGCCCTGTAGTTAATAAAAGAGAAACAAGCATTAAAAAACCGATTGATAAAACTAAACCAAAAGAGAATAACCGGTCCTTTAAAGATTTTAACCATTTCTTTTTTGTGCTTACTTTAACTCCCCAGATGAGATTTAAAGACGTTTGCAATTGAGCAAACACTCCGGTAGCTCCTAAAATAAGTGTTACGATACTTATAATTGTAGCTATAATGGAATTTTCACGGTCGCTTGCATTTCGGATCATTTCTTCCACTTGCTTTGCGGCATCTGAGCCAATGGCAGATGCAATTTGCCCGGCTATACGACCCTGTACAGCTTCTTTGCCAAACACCAAACCCGCTGAGCTAATTATGATAACCAAAAGGGCAGGGATAGAAAATATTGCGTAATAGGCGACTACTGCACTCTGCCTGAAAGGATCGGCCTCAACCCATGCCCTGGCGGTAGATTTTGTAACCTTAAATAAATTTTGTGATGCTAACTTTGCCTTTTGTATTATCATACAGCTTATTTCTTGTGGTTCTTATTTTTTTTATCTTTTTTCCCAAAAACCTTTTGCAAAAATGTCTTTTTCTCCGGTTGAGATTCCACTTTTCCAATATCAATTGTATTATCTGTTGCAGGGGTAAGCGCAAAAACAAATGCATTTTTTAAAACGTAACTAATTGCCGTCCACAATCCTGTATTTGGGTTATCAAATCTTCCTTCCAAAGGCAGTTTTGTGGCTACCTGGTCCTTTTTATGATTTTTAAGAATCCAGGCTGCACCACTTACAACTTCCGCCCAAACTATCTGCCCAAAATTACCTTCTTTAGCAATTTTAACGTCCTTCAAAAGTGGTTTAACATATCCTTTAAATGCACCATCTTTAGCTGCGAATTCTGTGTACAAACCAAAATTACCTTTATCTACTTCAAACTTGCCATACGCTTTAAAAAAAGGATTAAGGTTTACCATATCCACATTATCAATACTTGCATTTAAATCGAAAGTTGGTTGTTTTTTAAAGGGATCAAGTTTAACATTCATGT
>JAYSYG010000340.1:0-1584 GCA_043716685.1 Sphingobacteriaceae bacterium
TCATTTTTATTTTATTAATTGTTAAAATTAGTGGCCTTTTAACTTACCATTTACATATTCGGCAATAGCTGCAGCCTGTTCTTCGTTTACTTGTGCTGCTGGCATCAAACCTTTTCCGTGAAGTATAATTTCTTTCATTTCAGAAAACTCCATTGTACTGGTGGAAAGATCTTTTGCTCCACTGGCCCCCAGTTTCCCATCGCTTCCGTGGCAAAGAACGCAATTGGCTTTGTATAAGGATTCACCGTCACTGGATGCAACCATAGCCGCTTCGTTTTTTGCGATACCTTTCTTTTTGTGAAAAGATTCTGCAAGACCAAAGCTGCCTGTAATCATAAGCAGGCTCAGTGCGGCTAAAACTTTATTGGATTTTCTGAATCCTATCACTGCAATTGGTATTGAAGCGAGTACCAGGGCAATTTTTATATAGAATAAATAGTCATACTTTCCACCAAACGACAATTGAGTGGTAAGGTAAATACCTGTTAACAGGAATAAAAAACTGACGATCATTTCTACGATCTTTACTTTTTTCGTAAAAGTCGCAAGCAGATCATTTTTGTTGCTAAGTAATAAAATTGTCTTTATCACATAGATTAACAAAAATAGGGTCACAACTAAATAGTGGGTATGTAGAATTCCTGTTAGCATAAAATAAATTTTAACGGTAAAAATAACAATATATACAGACAATAAAAACCGATTCCCGGATAGTTATTTTGCTAAATCTCATTAAATTTGGTGGTTTATGATGAAATTATCCTTAACCAGCTTTATTTTTCTCATTTTAGTTTTCAGGACTGGCGCCCAAAGTACCTTTCCCTCAAACGGCGCACCTTTTAATCCTCATACCCTTTATGCTTTTATAAATGCCAATATTTATACAGATTACGAAACGCTTGTAAAAAATGGTGTCCTGTTGGTTCAGGATGGGAAAATAGTAAACGCAGGAGAGAAAATTGAAGTGCCAAAAAATGCTACTGTATTGGACCTTAAAGGTAAATACATCTATCCTTCCTTCATCGATCTCTATAGCGATTACGGGTTACCAAACAACAAGTTCCAAAAAAAAGAACCTGGTCCACAAATGGAAAGTAATTTTAAAGGTGCTTTTGGCTGGAATCAGTGCGTCCGATCAAATGTAGAGTCTTATAAACTGTTTACGCATAATTCTGAAAAGGCTGAAGAACTCAAAAAACTTGGATTTGGAACGGTGCTTTCTTGTCCTAAAGACGGTATTGTCAGGGGAAGCGGGGTTTTTGTAAATCTGAATACAGGGCGCGAGAACGAGAGCATTGTTATTGATAAGGCCGCCGGTTTTTATGCTTTCCTTAAAGGTTCTTCCCCTCAGGATTATCCAAGTTCTTTAACGGGTGGCATTGCTTTGTTACGCCAGACCTATCTTGATGCTTCCTGGTATGCACAGAATAAAAGTAAAACCGAATATAATATTACCCTTGATGAGTTTAACAAACTTCTGCCACTGCCTGCTATTTTTGAAGCCAATGATAAATTCAATGCGCTCCGTGCGGCGAAAGTTGGAAAAGAGTTTAATGTAAAATATATTATAAAAGGGGGAGGAAA
>JAYSYG010000035.1:0-7746 GCA_043716685.1 Sphingobacteriaceae bacterium
ATCCGGAATTGAAAGACTATTTCATTAGCCCTGTAAAAGCGTTAAACAGGCGAAATGATTCTTTACCAATAATACAAATAAAGAATAGCTCCTCTGAAAGTTCAAACCTTCAAAACGCCAGCAATGCTATTGTTACTATTGTTCAGAAAAACGGACATGGAAGTGGTTGCCTGATTTCGAATGACGGATACATTATTACCAACTACCGCATAGCCAGTTTGGATACAAGTGAGGTGTTTGTCGTATTTAATTCGGGAGTAAAAAAAAGATGCAGATATGTTCGGGACAATCCTATCTATGATCTTTCATTATTAAAAGCAGATACAGTTGTAGCCTCACCCATTAAATTAAATCTTTCTGAAAAAATAAATGTTGGCGAAGAAGTTTTTGCAATTGGAACCGAAAAAATCATTAACCTGGGTCCTTCTATAAAAAAAGCAATGATCACCGCCAAAAAAACGTTTAAGGATAAGATTTACATACAGTTTGATATCAAGCTCGAGAATACGAATAACAGCGGCGGCGCTTTAGCAAATAAGGAAGGAGAGCTTATTGGTATTTTAAATACTAAGTTTGCAGGTTCTCATCTTGAAGGGATGAGTTTTGCCGTTCCCGCTTATTATATTGAAGAGTTTTTGCATTTGAAGATCATAAAATAAAAAACGTTAGGCATTGGGTCCCCGTAAGGCGCTGTGTCCCGCTACGTCAACTCTCAAAAGGTCCCCGGCCCATTTTCAGCACAGTATATAAATTTATTTCGATCACACATTCGCACTGTACATTCTTTCATTTATTTTTTTTGCTACTTGTCCTATTAGGATACAATGCTGGCGGTATAACAGGTTAAACCGGACGTAGCGGGACACTACGACCAACATATTTATTTTTTTTAGAGATTAAGGGTAAACAGTACACTGTCAGGCGTAGAACCTCTACGTCAACTTAAATCTTCATTAAATTTATCCGTATTTTCTTTTTTATTCGTAAGGAAATAAATCGTTAAACCTGCTACAACCGTTGCCAGTCCATAAAGCGACTCCGTAGGTTTTTCAATTACAATATTTATTAATACCCAAAGGATAATTACCAGGAAGATAAGTGGCGTAACGGGATATAACGGTGTTCTGTAAGACGTTTTTATGTGTTTAAATTTATAACGCAGTATAAAAATTCCGAACACTGTCAAAAAAGTAAACATGTTTAAGGTAAAACTCACATAGGTAATAAGGGACTCAAAGGAAGATGAAGCAACTAACACAAGGGCTATTAAAGACTGAAAAATAATAGCGACATAAGGAACATTATTTTTATTCGCCGTTGCAAAAAAACGAAGCCCGCTGATATGTGTACCCATACTTTGCATCACACGCGGACCCGCAAGGATCATGGCACTTATGGTGGAAATTAATAAAACAGCTATTACAAGACTCATAAATTGACCTACCTGTAGTCCAAAGATCTTCCCGGCACTTAAGTAGCCAACTTCCAGCACGCCTTTTAATTCAGAAATAGGAACAGTATATAAAAACACATAATTCAACAACGTGTAAATTACCATTACACAAAGTGTTCCCATAAAAAGAGCCCTTGGTAAATTACGCCGCGCATTTTTAATTTCTCCTGAAATGTAGGCTGCAGCATTCCAGCCACTATAAGCATAGGTTACGTAGATCAATGATCCCGCAAAAGCCGTTGAAAAAACATCTTTCCAGGCATCTGGTCCCGGCAAAAGACTAATGGTGTGCCCGGGGACATAAAATAATCCAAACCCGATAAACATAATGATGCAAATTACTTTTACCCAGGTAAAGCCCCGTTGAAAAAGGCTGCCCGCCTTCATGTTAATGGAATGAATGACAGTAATTACAATTATTACAGAGTAGGATAAAACTAGATCATCGACCTGGGGATAAATTTTTGTTACATAATGTGATAGTGCCACAGAAGCTGCCGCGATAGGAGCCGCAAAGCCAACCGTAACACTCACCCAGCCACTCAGGAAACCAAGCGCCGGATGGTAAAGCCTTGAAAGATAATTGTACTCTCCCCCGCTCTCGGGGAAAGCTGAACCAATTTCACCGTACGTTAGGGCGCCACATAAAGCGATGACTCCACCAAGAACCCATAATAAAAGAATGGAAAAAACAGAACTCATTCCCAAAACCTGGAAACCAAGGCTGGTAAAAACCCCCGTGCCGATCATATTGGCAATAACCACTGAAACTGCGGTATTAAATCCTATTTTATGTTGAGGCATGCGATGTAAAGTAAACAAATTAAGAAATACCCACATCCGGTTTTTAAAATTATTTTCATACTGTCTTGTTTGACAGTTATTGCGAATAGGTTTTACTATACTTAATTTTGAAGCTATATATTATAGTTATAAATACAAACAGGTATGAAAATAGCAATTTTAGGCACAGGTGGTGTTGGCAAGGCCTTCGCTACACGATTAACAGAACTCGGGCACGAGGTAACCGTTGGTACACGTGATGTTACAAAAACACTTGAAAAAGAAGGCGACAGCAGTTTTAAAAGCTTTCTTTCAAATAATACAAAAGTAAAACTGGATACATTTGCAGCGGCGGCGGCTTTTGGGGAACTGGTCATAAATGTTTCGAAAGGAGAAAATACGGTTGATGTATTGAAGGCGGCAGGGGGTGCTAACTTAAAAGGGAAGATCCTGATAGACATTTCAAATCCCCTGGATTTTAGTAAAGGAATGCCTCCTTCTTTGATTCCCGAGTTTAGTAATACAAACTCCCTTGGAGAGGAACTTCAAAAACTTCTTCCCGAAACAAAAGTTGTAAAGACACTGAATACTATGTGGAACGGGCTTATGCTGAATCCCGCACTGATTGGAAATGGAGATCATGTAAACTATATCTGTGGCAATGATGCCGATGCCAAGAAAAAAGTGCTGGACTTTTTAAACACGCTGGGCTGGAAAAATGAATCCGTTCTTGACCTTGGTGATATTACTGCGGCGCGTGCAACGGAAGCAACGCTACCTATCTGGCTCAGGGTTTACGGAGCAAAACAAAGTGGTGCTTTTAATTTTAAGATTGTGAGTTAACCACTTATTTTAAAAAGTATTTATTGGTCTCAAATAAAACAGTGCACTTTCGTGCATTTACCTTTAGGATCTAAAAATTTAAACACGAATTTCACTAATTCTCACTAATTAATTTGTATAAATTCGTGTTAAACTTATCACCCGGACAGACTTTCAGTCTGCAAAACTAAACCTATGAACAGTGCATATTGGTTTAGTTCACAATCAATTTATGCACAGGAAAAACAAATTGATTTGTAGAAAAAATAACAGAATATGCTCCGGGTTGTATGCTTAAAGGAAACTTATAAGAAACCTTTCCTTTTGTTAAAGTTACTTTTTGCTGGAAACACACTTTTCCCAGGTTATCGACGATTTTCAATTGACCTTCATAATAATTTTTAGAAAGATAAAAGTCAATACTCATCTCTTTGCTGGTAGGATTAGGATAGAGTATCATACGTTCCTCCATTGCAAAACAATTAGCACTTATCGTATTAAAAACTTCGCTTTTACCATCAGTGTTTACCTGTCTTAAGCGATAATAACGTATTTCTTCGGTTACAGTAGTATCAAGGAAGGAATAGGTATTTGGGGCAGAAGTAGTTCCCGCTCCTTTAACAGTGGCCAGTAACGACCAGTTTTCTCCGTCTGAACTTCGCTCTAGCTCAAAATGATCGTTGTTTGTTTCAGAAACAGTTTTCCAAATAAGCCTGACCTTATCCGTCAAACAATTAGCTTCAAAACTTACCAATTCAATTGGAAGAGGATTTACTGAACTTAATTTTGAACCAAAGGTAAACGGGCTAAACGCGGTAAGTACTGCATTTGACACAACCAAACCGGTTCCTGTTCCCGAACAACTCGATCCTCCGGTTGTCGTTCCGGGTCTTTCATCCCAGGAAGAACCGTTCCATCTGGCGATAGTTAAATCTGGACAATTATTTATGCCACTCGCACTGGCATCTTCCCAGTATAAAGATAAATTCGCATTACCTGTTCCGGCAGACCTATCTATTTGCCAATACTCCACAGAGCTTACGTTATTAAGTGGCGCATTTACCGGAACTGTACTGGTAAAAGCTACATTAAAATACTCTCCTACAAATGTTGCCGAAGCGGATAGATTAGTAACCGATGCCCTTCTCCAAATTGTACCCTTACCAATTGGAAAAATAAAATCGGCAGTTCCCACTTTAGACATAGGTCCCGAAACAAAAGAAGTAGAAGAACCACCAGCCGAAGTTGCAGTAGTACCCAAGGCTAAAATATTTGTAGCACTTGTATACACAATACCCGACGTTAAGGCAAGGGCGCCTGAAACATTCACATCTTTGTTTAAAACAATAGCTGGATTTGTACTAAAAGCATTATTTATAGTGAGATTATTAAGGTTATATGTGCCAGAGCCCGATATGTTCTGAGTTTGTGTAGTTGCTGCACCACCATTTAAAATAACAGCACCTGTATTACCTGTTATCGTGCCACAATTTGAAATATCATTCGTTACAGAAAGGTTGTTAGCTGCAAGTGAAAGTATTGCTCCTGTTCTTATAAATAAACCCTTTATTTGTTCACCACTTTGCAATGCTGGCTGATTAGTGCCATTGTTAATAATCACGTCGTCTCCTGAAACTGGTGCATTGCTCCCAAGCCAGTTGGAAGTTACATTATAATTAGTACTTGTGCCTCCATTCCATACTTTTGGTTCAGTAGAAATGGTGTAAAATGTAGAAGGAGAATTTTGATTGTTATATTCTGTCAGCAACCAATCGGCTGATAATGCCGAAGTAGCTACCCGTACTTCATCAATCTGTCCGGCCAGACGATTAGCAGTTTCTCCGGTGGCAGTTTCTCCGGCAGCGGAAGAGTTACCTGCATCTGTACCCCAGGCATTTGCATAGGTGGCGGTAGCAACCTGCACACCATTTAAATATATTTTTTTCGTTAAATTAGTAATATCAGCCACAGCACTTACAAAATACCAGGTATTGTTCACAATGATATTGTTAGGAGAATCAAGCACAACAGGACTGGAACTCCGTGAAAAAAAACGCAAAGAACCGGTTCCACCATCTCCTATACTTAAGGCGTAACCTCCACTGTTATTAACATCATCACAAAAAACACGCTGACCTGCCTTAGTATTATCAGTGGTAAAAATCCAGGCAGACATACTAAAATTTGAAGTAATATTAGGAAAGCTAGTTGCAACTTCTAACCATTGTGTGCCATTAGCAGCTCTGCCATCATTAACAAATGCAGGCGATTGATTTGTGGTACTATTGTTGGTGAGATTGTATCCATTTGGCGAATTGTCTGAAAAACTCCCATTTTCTAAATGCCATACACCATGGTAATTAGACCATACGGCCGTACTTGATTGATCGGCTACAATAGCAGTATTGCCATAATACATGTAAATATCGGTATTGATACTTGTAGAAATAACAGGGATCTTAACCCAAGCGGTATACTGCCCATTGGTGGCTGTGTATTTTTCGAGCTGAAAATTTAAAAGTGTTACGCCGTCAGAACTTGTAAAAACAATGTCAAAACCACTCGCACTTTCAACATGCCCGGAGTTAGCAACAGTTCTGAGGTCGTTGTCGGCTGTAATATTTATAAGTGCCGGAAAATTAGTAAGATCAATAGGTCCACTTACTTTTGTTGGATCAAAAGTGATCCGTTTTCTATACTTGTAAGCACAAACCGCAGACTGAGTATAAACAGACGTGTAGAAAAAAGAAAAACATAATATTAAAACGAGATAAATTTTCTTCATTCTTAATTTTATTTAGAAAGATACAAAAAAAAATTAAATCGACTCTACCTATTACCCGATAGTTATTTATAAAACAACCACTTACCCAGTTCTTTCCAGCTTGTTTTTTTACCATACATTAAAATACCTGTACGGTAGATCTTTGCTGCAACCCACGTGGTTACAAGGAAGGAAATAAAAAGTATAAAAAGTGAGAGGGCAATTTCCCATTGGGGTACGCCATTTGTGATGCGTGACATCATAACAATAGGAGACGTGAACGGGATCATAGAACCCCAGAAAACAGTGGTAGAATCGGGATCGGTAATTGTTTTAATAGCTATAAAATAACCAGCCATCAATGGGATCATGACGGGCGTAATGAACTGCTGCGAGTCTGCCTCCGAATCAACCGCACTGCCAATGGCCGCCATAATGGAACTGTAAAATAAATATCCTAGTATAAAATAAAGAAAAAAACAAACGAATACCACTGTAAAATCGATGTTTTTAATTTTCTTTAAGGTGTCAAACAATTCGCGTTTATCGTCAAATTTTTCCAGTTTGCTAAAATCCGTATTCGTACCATTTTTCTTAACCATTTCCTGCTGTTCTTCAAATACTTTTAGCTGTGCCGAAGCGTCTTTGAGGAAAAAAACCGACAGTAAGGTGCTTAACCCGAACGTAATAATTCCCATGATCACAAATTGGATCACACCCAGAATAGCGACTCCCAGTATCTTTCCGAGCATAAGTTCAAACGGTTTAACCGATGAAACGATTATCTCAACAATTCTGTTGGTTTTTTCTTCCATCACACTTCTAAAAACCATCATCCCATACAACAAAATAAAAATGAACATCAGTGCACCCGAAACAAATCCGAAATACCCGATACTGTCTTGTTCCTTGGCCCTGCCTGTGTCGTCTACCTTTTGAAAAATAACCTGAACGTTTTGTTTTGAATTCCTGATTATGTCCGGATCAATGTTATTCGCCTTTAATTTATTCTCGTAAATGATTTTCTCAAGCTGATCTTTAATAAATGTTTGGAAACCAAAACCCGGAGATTTTTTGTAATATAATTTAACGGCCCCTGCCCCCCCTTCAATGATCGTTGGAGAGATCCATAAAAAGCATGTGTAACCTTTCTTGTAAAATGTTTCAAGAGATTCGTCAAGTCCCTTGTTTGTATAGGTAATTGAGATGTAGTCATTCCCGCTCAATTTATCTCTGAATAATTGCGTTTCATCCAATACCAATACCTTTTGTTCGGTTTTTTCGGTAGTGGACATCTTAACAATGAACGCAATAAACCCTGTTATTAAAAGTGGCGCCAGGATAGTCATTATAATAAATGTTTTATTAAACAACTTTGATTTTAATTCCCGCCCTATGATCAATCCAATTTTGCTCATCTTAATTTTTTTATTCAGTATAATTACTTTTGGTTCCCAACACAAGGTTTTCTTCATTTACCTTGGTAATAAAAATATCGTTCATGCTTGGAATTAACTCATTGAATGAAAACACGTCACAATTCGCGATAGCGGCGCTTAAAATCTGGTTAGCCGTTACACTTGGGTTTACCTTTAAAATAAAGGTATTCACGCCGTCTTCTATTGTTTTTTCAAGTATTTCGGCACCAGTCCACAGCGCATGCGTAAATCCTATGGCATTGCCTTTAAATGTAATTTTATAGGTGTTGCTCCTGTACGTTTTACGAATCTCCTTAACAGAACCGTCCAGTATTTTTTCTGCTTTATTTATGAGTGCAATATTATCGCAAAGTTCTTCCACGCTTCCCATGTTATGGGTGGAAAAAATAACGGTAGCTCCGTTCTTCCTCAATTCCAATATCTCGTTCTTTATAATTTCAGCATTTATCGGATCAAAACCACTAAAGGGCTCATCAAGAATAAGC
>JAYSYG010000341.1:0-5084 GCA_043716685.1 Sphingobacteriaceae bacterium
AAGGATTTATCGTTTCTTGATTTAAGCTCTACCGCCTTTTTATTCATGAAAGCCAGTGCCCTGTATCCATCCCACTTTACCTCATACAACCATCCTTCCTTATCAGAAGGCTTGTCTACCAGTGTTGCCAGCATTGGTTTTAAGCGGTTTGAAAAACTGCTTTTTGAAGCTTTTTTCAGTAGGTCGGGAATACTGCCGCTTTCATTTACTTTTTTTTTTACTTTTTCTGAAGTAGATGTTTTTTTTGAAGTTGCTCTTTTAACTTCCTCTTTTATTTCTTTTTCCGCTTTATTCTTCATCGAAGCCTTTTTTACCGAACTTCGCTTATTTAAATCTATTTCCTTCTTACTAATTCTCCTGGTCTCCTTAACTCTTTCAGAACCATAAAAATTCTTACTCGTTTTTTCAACCTGTTCCAGTGTTTTTTTTGAGACCACCGATTTGTTCTTAAGTGTAATATCGACTGCAGAAACATATTTATCTTTTACCTTGAATAAAAGCCAACCATTTTCTCCCCGCCCATTCACTTTTACAAGTGCATATTCTCCTTTCAGTTTTTTTCCATGAAGAATAAAATGGATTTTCCCTTTATGCAATCCGGCACGCAATTCCTTGTCGCGTGTTTTTTTATCGGAAGCAGTTGTGCCGGCAGGTTCGTAGGAGCCTTCATCCCAGATAATAACGGTTCCTGCCCCGTACCCGCTTGGTATAATTCCCTCAAAATTCCGGTAATCATACGGATGATTTTCAACCATCATTGCAAGCCTTTTGACAGAAGGATCCGTAGAAGGTCCTTTGGGTACAGCCCAGCTTTTTAAAACACCCTCCATTTCTAACCTCAAATCATAATGCAGGTGCGAGGCGTGATGTTTATGAATCACAAAGCGTAACCCTTTGCCGTCCGCTTTTCCGCCTGTTGGTTCCGGCGTTTCTTTAAAATTTCGTTTTGCTTTATAGGTTGCTAATGCCATGCTCGCCATTTTTTCCACTAGGAAATTAATACGTTAGGGACAATATACATGTCAGCTTTGGAGCTGTCAGTTAATAACACGCTAGGAAATTTTAGCCGATGCGCTCACGTTGAGTATATCAAGTATTTTATAGGTTGCCAGAAAATAATCAATTTCCTCTGACAAATTTTTTCCTCCCATTTCATTGTCTAAAGGATTAAAATAACAGAGTACCTCGAAATCATTTCTGTCATTTACTGTTGCAACCGCTTCTACAGAAGTAATGATACACTTACGTTTTGATCCTTTATGTTCTGCTTCTTTTTCTACCAGATCTTTTTCCAAAGCTTTCGCTTTTAATGTTGCATCTTCCTTTTTCATAGACTATAATATAGCGTGGATTAAATATGTTTGCTGTTATTGTATTACAGCAAAACCCATGCAATCTTCAACACTCATTAAAATACGTTAATAGACCCAATTAATCCTCATAAAACGAATTCTGTCTGGAGAATGTGCAATATAATTCCCAACCTGAAAGAAGTTTAAGAGTTGAGAAAGAACGCTTTAAGCCTTTAACAAGAGAGAATCGTCATTACTGGCATTTATTTTGACTCCTTAAAATTATGAGACTTGAATATGATATAAGTGAATATAACTCTATGCATCTGCGACAAAAAGCAGTGATAATTGAGAGTGCTGCTATATTTCTTGATCACGATCTTAGTCTTGGCATAACCCATACGTTATTTGCCTATCATAATTATTTTATAGAAGTGCTTTTAGAATATGAGTCAAATTCTCTTTTGGAAATTGTTGCGTTTCAGGAAGGACCTCGCTTAGACAGGTACCTTGAACATATAAAACTTAAAGACCTTGTTTAAACTACTTTAAATTCTGAAAAAATCAGCTTGAATAGATATCCAATAAAAAATCCAAAAACAACGTCACACTATTTTAAAAGGTGTGATATTATTTTTGGATCTCCCCCGTGGGCGGGCACTTAAAAATCTAAATTTCTTTAATTCGGAAACACAACACCTTTGTATTTTGTTGCGTCTATCTGCGGTATGGAAGAACTATATTTGTTATTGGTCGCTTTGATAAATTCGTTCGCCAGTAAAGCATTTCCCCTTGGCGTAAGATGCACACCATCCAGTGAAAACGCGCCACCGCTTACAAAGGTTGCTGTTGTAGATATGCCATTGTACGTTACTCCTTTTTTTGTTTGGGCCATAAAAGCATTTACATCTGTAAACGCAAATCCATTGGCATCTGCCACCGCTTTTAATTTAGAGTTGTATCCGGACGCTGCAGTTTGTATTCCCGAAATTTCAGTTTCAGTTAAAACATATTGGTTTGCCAAAGGTTTTTTAGAACCCCAGAAAGCACATTTCAGAGAATCCTGTGGCACAGATAATAACACTAATTCATTGGACTTCATTTTCCTCACACCGCCCGGGGCTGATGCATCCTGGATAATAAAAGGATTTACTCCTTCGGTAAACACAATACCAGCTGTTGGATACGCTAGATTATAATAATAATTGAGTTGCCCGGCCAGTGATGCATCAAGCGTAACACCATTGTAGGGAATCGTTGTAAAATAGGGAATATTTGTTACATCGGGTATATTCCCTATAACACCACCTTTAGCGCCGCTCGCAATCATCGTACTTACAATTCCATCTATGCTTGCATTAAAGTTAGCACTACTGGTAATAGCATCAGAAGCCGCACCTGCCAGAGCATAGCTCAACACATCATTATTTCCGATAAACATTGAAAAAAATGTTGCATGCTGCTCTGCTGCTTTGCTAAGAATACTCGCCGTTGAATATTCAGAAACACTGATCATACGTGCAAAATAAGGATTATAAAGTCCTATTGGCAGATTAGCATTGCCATAACCGGCAACGGCAATATAAATAGCTTTAGCGCCGGGTACACCCATGTTGTTAAATGGTCCTTGCGCTGAAATGCCTGTGAATAAAGCAGCGGCATCACCATAAGCTGCAGCCGGAACTGGCGCCAATGCGCTTACTCCCTTGCAATCTGTTTTATAACCCAATACTAATTTTGGATTTGCGGTAGAACCTGCACCCACCGAAGACATTGGAAAAAGAGGCTGTACAAAACTACCCCCGCCAATACTTTTAAGTTGCTCTGCCAATAAATTGGGATAAGAAACAAGTTGTCCATCATAATATAAGGCATTATCGGCATACCCTGATGTGATTGAATTTCCAATTGCCACATACTTGCTTACATCGAGACTTCCCTTTTCTGCATCAGGTGCTTTTAAATCTGGCTTACAACTTACAAATGCTGTTAACGCAGCAACACCAAAAACTGATTTATATAATATATTTTGCATAGTGTTTAAGATTAAAATTTATAGAATAAAGAAATTCCCGGGGCCCAAACATTTGTTTGATACGTTCCGCTAAGACCTGTTTCAAGGTTTGTATCTTCGCGTTTAAACGAGGTGAATAAAACAGAAGCGTTTGCGCCGAACTTTTTAGTGAATGCATAACCCAGTCCCAATGTATAATTAATCCTATTGGCATCAGGGGTTTCCGGCGTTACATAACCGTCCTGGATTGGCGTAAGAGCATAGGCAACACCGAGTCTTACACTGAACCCTTCTGTGACTTTATACTGTCCACCCAAACGGAAAGCAGCTGTATTTTTATACATCCGCGCCGATTTGGTATCTACCAGGGAAGTTGTATTATTGGCGTAGTCAAACGAAAGTGTGTCGTAAACTTTCCAGCCTGCGTAATTAATATCCAATGCGAGAGATAATTTTTCATTTACTGCATAACCAAAACCCAGTGTTAGTACCTGTGGTAATGGAAGGCTGGCTGTAAATTTTCCATTTGGAAAATTACTGGCCAGAGAAGAAGGTACTGTAAATGTAGCATCGCCACTCTTTACCTTCATGTTTACTTGCGAGCGATAGGTCAAACCTATTGATAGTTTTTCTGTTGGCTTATAATAGATCCCGGCGTTAAAGCCGTAACCGCTTGCTTTTCCATCCAGTTCAGCATGACCGTAGTTGCCGTTCGCATCTACAACCGGAATATCCTTTTGTAAATTAACTTTTCCTGTAGAGTAAACAAAGCCAGCACCCACTCCTATTTTTTTATTTATTTTATAACTCACAGTAGGTTGAAAAAATATTGACTGCAACTGCAATCGTGTTAATGCAAAACGTCCCATCCAGCCCTCTTCCCACTCAACCGTACTGCCAAAGGGTGTGTAAACCGCAAGGCCGAATTTTAAGTTACTGCTGTCTTTAAGTTCAAAAACACCATAAGCAGCAAATGGGAAACTTACGGGCGATTTTGTTCTTGCCGTTAGGCCCGTGTTTTTGTCCAAAAACTGTCCATTCTCTATAACAGGCGTTACGCCAAGATTTACGGAATTGCCCTTAAGGAAGGAGGCACCCCCCGGATTAAAAAATAAGGCTGCACCATCCTGAATTAAGGCTGTGCCTGCACCCCCCATACCCTGCTGGACATGCCCTTGTAAATTTACCTGATAACCCTGCGCACCCAGCGCAAATGGCGTAGCCAGAATAAGTGCTGCTGATAGTTTTTGTAGATGTTTCATATTATGGTTTAATTATTAGTGTGGCGTTATTTTGAATCAGGAATCCTGTACCAGGTTTGTGTTCGTCCAATCAGTGAGATCCCGATATATCCCCTGAGATCAAGCATTCCATCGCGGTATTTAATTGTACAACTATACGTTTTTCCGTTTTCAGGGTCATAAATAGTTCCGTCTTCCCATTCGTTGTCATCAAACACAAAACCTCTTAGCAAATTAAGTCCGAGCATTGGAACAGTTTGTTTTGCTTTATCAGGATTGTTCTTATCTACTTTTGGCTTCCCATCTTCATAAGTGGGAGTTTTAAGCCACACTATTTTACCATTGTATTTGGTTCCTTCTTTATAGATAAGGATCTTGGCCTTTCCACTTGCCGTTAGCCAGGTTCCAAGGATAACATCGCCGCTAAACGTTTGTGAAAAAAAAGCGGTGCTAAAAAGCAGTAAACAGGTAATACTAATAAGTTTTTTCATAAGACCATGTATTTTAATTTCTTCAGGACGGATTACTAAATTTAAA
>JAYSYG010000342.1:0-5076 GCA_043716685.1 Sphingobacteriaceae bacterium
GTAAGATTTGTCGCAACAGGAAATTCATCGGCATACCCATTCGCGGTTATCTTATTTTTTAATTCAGGCATTTTTGTTGTAAAATAATCCTGGATGGCTTGTGCGCGGCTTTGGGACAATTTCTGGTTTAATTTTTTATTGCCGGTGCTATCTGTGTGACCATTAATTACGAGATTAAAAAAAGGGTTTGTCCTCAATTCATTTATAATTTCATCCAGTTCCTTTTTTGCGCCTGGTTTTATTTTAGATTCGTTCGTATTAAACAGATACAGCGAATTCAGCGATAATTGTTTTGCAGAACCAATAGCCGCAATGGCATCGATGTCTGCCCCGGGCCACATTTTGTCTCCCTTTTTTGATGCCGTTCCCGCGTCAACAAGTTTCACATAAGCAAAAATATCGCCGGGCTTTGTTGAATCACCGATTTCTATCAAGGCGTTCCCGCCACCTATCTTTCCTACATTTATCCAGGTTTTACCGTTTTTTGAAACGTATAAAAAGGTTTCTTCCACATACCTTCCTACTTCAAAAATGTAAAGATCAGGCCCCTCAATATTCACAAGAGCATTGTCGGTAAAGGCAAGCGTTAACTCACCTCCGGTACCCAGCGAAACAAAACCCGTTATTTTTTCCTCGTTAAAATCAGGTTTGCCAAGCGCATCGGCTGGTATCGCATTTACAGTTACCGGCGCAGGACTCCCCATTTTATAACTTACGATTTTGTCGGCAAAAGAAATATCTCCAAGTGGAAGTTTTATCTTTCCGCCATGACCATCCTTATATTCCTTTTCTGTACTTTGAGAGAAAAGAGAATAACTGAACAAAATGAAAGTAAAAAAGCAGCATGTACTTATTTTCTTCATTGGATTTCTCATTTCTTACAGGCAAAGATATTCTTCTTTATGTGATGCTCCCCCGAAAGAGGTGATTTTTTTCTGATGCCAGCAATAATTATATGAAGTATGCCCCGTTTTGCTTAAAAGCATGCGATTATTTCAAATTCAATGCTATTTTTGCAAATCAAATCAATTTATACATGAAAAAAATAGTGTTTGCATTAATTGTTGTTTTTACAATTAATAGTATTTCGGTTAAGGCCGACGAAGGGATGTGGCTTGTTCAACTGATTGGCGAAAAAACGTATGCCGATATGGTGAAAAGGGGTCTTAAATTAAGTAAAGAACAATTATACAGCATGAATACCAATAGCCTGAAAGATGCGATTGTGCTTTTTGGCGGTGGATGTACTGCTGAAGTAGTGAGTAAAGAAGGGTTGTTATTCACCAACCACCATTGCGGTTACGACCAGATTGCCTCCGCAAGTTCAGTGGCACATAATTACCTCAAAGACGGATTCTGGGCTAAAACAAAACAAGAAGAAATTGCCTGTCCGGGCTTGAGTGTTCAGTTCTTGGTAAAAATAGACGATGTTACTGAGGCGGTTCTTGCCAAACTAAAAGATGTAAAACCAAACGAGATCACAACAAAATTACCCGCCATTTTAAATGAAATGTCTGCCAGAGCTTCAGAAGGAACCGGTTATGAAGTGCGCGTGAGCAGCTTCTTTAAAGGCAACCAGTTTTTACAATTTACCTATCAACGGTATAAGGATGTGCGTTTAGTAGGCGCTCCACCTGAAAGTATCGGAAAATTTGGCGGAGATACAGACAACTGGGAGTGGCCGCGCCATACAGGTGACTTTTCAATTTTCAGAGTATATATGGCTCCGGACGGAAAACCTGCAGATTATAAAGCTGAAAATGTTCCTTACAAACCAAAACAGTTTTTACAGGTTTCCATTAAAGGAGTGAACGATGGGGATTATGCCATGATTTACGGATATCCCGGTGGAACTAACCGTTACGAGACCTCTTACGGTGTAAAACTTAAGATAGACATAGAAAATCCGAATCTTGTAACTCTGCGTGATGCACGCCTTAAAGCAATGATGGCCGAAATGATCAAAGATCCGGCGGTTAAAATTCAACTGGCAAGTTCTTATGCCGGTATTGCCAACTACTGGAAATTTTTTGACGGAGAAACCAAACAGTTGATTAAACACAATGTTCTTGTTCAAAAAGAAAAAGAAGAAAAATCGTTTGAAGCCTGGGCAAAAGGAAAAACAGAATATGATAACCTTTTTTCAAATATTAAAAGCGCTTATGATGCATGGAGTCCTTATGCAAAAGGCCGTGTTTATTTAAACGAAGGTATTATGGGTTCACCACTTATGGCTTTTTCTGCCGGTTTAAAATCACTGGATGACGCTCTTTCTGCTTCACCTGCAAAGCCGGAAGATATTACCAAAGCTACTACCGCAGTTAAAGCTAATTATGAAAAATTCATTAAAGGAGAAAACATTCCTTCAGATAAAAACATCCTTGCCGTCGTATTGAATATGTTTTACCATGATGTGGATGCCAACCAGCAGCCAACTGCCTTTTACAATAATCTTAAAGCCACATTTGGCGACCTCTCACAAAATGAAACGTACCAGAAATATTCAAAAGATGTTTTTGACAATACCTTTATTCTTAGCAAAGATAAATTTGAGGCTTTTATTGCGAAACCTGACACCGCGATGCTTCACAAAGATCCGGCATATAAAACAGCCATTGCTTTTGTAAATAATTACAATACTAATTATTCGAAATTTTACAAAGATTTTATTGCTATGAATTATGCTTACAACAATAAATATCTTAAAGGTGTGCTTGAAATGAAAAAAGGGCAGGCGCTATACCCGGATGCGAACCAAACCATGCGTGTGTCTTATGGGAATGTAAAATCGTATTCTCCGAGAGACGCTGTGAAATATAAAGAGATTTGCACACTTGGTGGTGTTATGGAAAAATACAAACCAGGTGACTATGAATTTGATGCTCCCGCAAAACTTATTGAATTGATACATAATAAAGATTATGGCCAGTACATTGATAAAAAAACAAATGACATCGTCGTTTCATTTATTACCACGAACGACATTACGGGTGGTAACTCCGGGTCCCCGGTGCTTAATGCCAAGGGCGAATTGATAGGCCTTGCGTTCGACGGCAATTATGAAGCCTTAAGCCATAAAATAGCGTTTGACGGCGAGCTAAACCGTACTATTTGTTTAGATGTACGGTACCTGTTATTTGTTGTGGATAAATTAGGAGGCGCTAAAAACATCGTGGATGAATTAGTTCTGTCCAAATAATATTTTCTTCTTTAATGTACGAATCGGCTAACCAAAAAAGGTTGGCCGGTTTTTTTTTGAAATTTGCAGATTGGCCTGCCGGTTTTAACGGTAAATTTTGTAGTATTGGTAACCATTAATCAGGAAAGGAAAAGCTTACTCGCATGAAACATATTATTCTATTCTCATTTCTTGTTTTTTCCGCTACACTACTTTGTCAAAACAGGGTAGGACTGGTTTATCAGAAAAGTGGGTCTAACCGCGGCTATGTTTTATTTGCCCCATTACACTCTAAAACCACTTATTTAATTGACAAATGCGGGAAACAGGTACACACCTGGAAAAGCGCTTACCCACCAGGGCAATCTGTATATCTCCTTCCCAATGGAGACCTCTTAAGAACAGCTAATGATTCAAATAAAACATTTAAGGGCGGCGGCACACTGGAAAGATACAACTGGGACAATAAATTAAAATGGTCTTATTCCATTTCCAGCACAACGGAATGCCAGCATCACGATATTTGTCCTTTACCGAATGGAAATATCCTGGTATTGGTGTGGGAGAAAAAAAGCAGGGAAGATGCGCTTGCCAGCGGGCGTGATCCGGGTCTTTTAAAGGACTGCATCTGGAGTGAAAAAATACTGGAGCTTAAGCCACAAGGAAAAAACTCTGCTGCCATTGTCTGGGAGTGGCACGCCTGGGACCACCTGGTGCAGGAATACGATTCGTTGAAAAAAAATTACAGCAGTGTAAAGAAAAACCCACAACTTATTCATCTTAATTTTGCAGTGACGCCTGACGCCGACTGGCTTCATTTTAATTCAATAAGCTACAACGCTACTTTAGATCAAATACTTGTAAGCAACCGAAACTTTAGCGAGATCTTTATTCTTGATCATGGCACTACAAGTTTAGAAGCCGCAACACATGCCGGCGGAAAAAGTGGCAAGGGGGGTGATCTCCTTTACCGTTATGGAAATCCTGTTGTTTATAATGGCGGAATTCTCCAGGTTCTCTTTGGTCAGCACAATGCACACTGGATCGAAGCCGGTTTAAAGGATGAGGGCAAGATCCTGCTCTTTAATAATGGGATGGGCAGAAGGCGTGATATTTATTCAAGCATAGATCTTATTACTCCTCCCACAGATGAAAAAGGAAATTATGGCCCGATTGAAAATACAGGATACACACAGATTTATTCCGAAAACCAAAATGAAGATATGGGTGGCACTTTTTTCTCACCAAATGTTTCCAGTGCTCAGCGCCTGAGTAATGGCAATACGCTTGTTTGTTCAGGCGCAACCGGGCAATTTTGTGAGCTTGACGAGAATAATAATAGTGTGTGGCTCTATGTAAACCCGGTAATGATTAATGGAATTGGTAAAAAAGCAACCTATCCAACGCAGAACCAGGTTTTCAGATGCACCTTTTTTGAGCCGGACTTTAGTGGCTTTAAAGGAAAAAAATTAACTCCCGGTTTGCCCATAGAGGTTGGAAGATCAGACTATGATTGTTTTGGAAACGAAGGGAACAGATAAGAGATTCATTGTCCTGTTAATTTGCGGGCTTCGACAAGGTCAATCCGCTGTCCGTTTTTTACAGCGATCACAAAACAATCTTTAAATCCTTTCTCGCGGAGATGGGCCTGGTGAGTAAGCGCATCTTTTAAAGCTGAGAATTTGCCCGAAGTGTATTTAAGCACGCTGTTAAGTCTGTAAAAATCTGCGTCTGTAATTGCAGCAAATTTTTCATGTTTCAGGTTTAAAGCAATGTCGCTTGTTGCAAACTGCACTTTAAAAACAATTTCATTTTTAGCCGCCGCGGTATATTTATCAAGCGCCGCTTTTGCAGCAGCCATGGAATCCATTTTAAACTTGTACCTTGCCGCAGTAGCT
>JAYSYG010000343.1:0-5075 GCA_043716685.1 Sphingobacteriaceae bacterium
CTTGATCCGAAAGCTCTTCTTGCTAAAAACTTTGATGACATAAGAACCTCACTATTTGAAGAAAGTAAAATTCACCCACAAAAGCCATAATTTAAAAACAACAAACATGAATAAATTGAACGACCGCCTTTTAATTGCCACAACCGCTATTTATAGTTACCTGTTTTATCAACAGAATGCCGGCATAAATTTCCTGCTTTTCAACCTTGTATTTATAGCAATACTTCTGACCAAAGATAAATCCCTCGTTAAGAAAAGGGAATGGCTATTGGGTGCAGCTATGTGTCTGGTCTCCGGCTTCGGAATACTATTTCACTCAAGTGCTCTTTCTATCATTGCCAATGTGTGCGGACTGTTATTGCTTTCTGCTTATTCTTTCAACAGGTCTACTTCATCACTATTTTCTTTTCTGTTCTCTTGTTATTCGGTAGTTACGTCTTTCGTTTACGTAATCATTGATGCTTCTGCACGGGCAGACAGGGATGATGAAAAAGGAAACAGCGAACAAAAAACCTATAAGTTTTTTACCATATTTATAGTTTTACTTCTCAGTATTTTGTTTTTTACTTTGTATCGTAATTCAAATCCTTTATTTGAGAGCAATACCCAATGGATCAATTTTGATTTTATTAGTTTTTCCTGGGTTCTTTTTACAAGTCTGGGTTTTTTTGTGGTGTATGGCTTGTTTTATCATAGGACCTTACTGCAGGTTGATGCCTGGGAGAGTTCACTAACAATGGCCAGTAAGAGTGGCGATCCGGAGAGGCTTAACCAACACCAGTCAGAAATATCGGCTGGGATACTGTTGTTTGTTTTTTTAAACCTCATGCTTGTAATTTTAAATGTGGGAGATATTAATATCATTTGGTTTAAAGGTAATTTGCCAAAAGGGATCAGCCATTCCGATTTTGTACACAACGGCGTTTTCCTGATAATCTTGTCTATTGCAATTGCAACAGGGTTGATCATGTTTTTATACCGGAAGAATTTTCAATGTATTAAAAATTCCCGACTCTTAAAATTGCTGGTTTACGCCTGGATCATCCAAAACCTTGTCATGTTATTTTCAACTGCCTGCCGTAACCAGCTTTATATCCACGATTATAATCTTACTTACAAAAGAGTGGGCGTTTACGTGTGGTTATTTCTTGCTGTAGTTGGGCTACTGGTTACTTCCCATAAAGTGTGGAAAGACAAATCCAACTGGTTCCTTATCCGAAGTAATTTTGCGGTCTGGTTTTGTTTCCTGTGTTTAAGCAGCACACTTAACTGGGATCTACTTATCACCCGGTATAACCTTAACAACAAACCACTTGCCGAAATAGATTTTTATTATCTTTTTTACTTATCAGACACTAATATCCATGAACTTTTAAAAGTAACGAGAGATAAAAATTTTAACCTGGTTAATGGGTATTTAAAAAATTACAAAGATAGTTCCCAGTATAGCTTTAACGCCAAAACGTTCAGGTCTCTGATGAAAACCAAGATCAAATATTACCTGAAAGATTATAAAAGCGACTGGCAAAGCTGGGATTTCAGGGATAAATACATAATGGCAAGTTTAATAAAACGATAAAAATGAGATCCTCCAACATACTAAAGCTGTTTGCTTTCTGCCTGGTACTTTTAACCGTTCGGGCCTTAAAAACCCATCATTATTCGTTTTTCTTCCTGCTTTGGAATCTTTTCCTGGCCTGGATGCCCTACTGGATTATATCTAATTATCAGAAATTTAAAACGCGTACCGGTCAGTTCTGTATCATTGCACTTACATTACTCTTCCTGCCAAACGCCCCTTATATCCTGACTGATCTTTTCCACCTCACAAAAAATCTAATTGCGCCTATGTGGTTTGATCTTGTACTCATTCTTAGTTTTTCATTACTCGGACTTACCCTTTTTATACTTGCAACTGAACGGTTATTTATAATTCTAAGTCCCTTCTTCAGATCAACTGCTTTGTTTAATTGTGTAAAATTCCTTGTGATCTTATCCAATGGCTATGGAATTTACCTCGGCAGATACCTGAGATTTAACAGTTGGGACATTGTATCAAACCCCGATGACCTTGCTCTGAAGATGTTTCATTCTGTTTTCGACAGCAATAATTACAAGGAAACACTTTCTGTAACTTTTACGTTCACAATTTTTCTATATTTAATATTTGAAATCTATACATCCTTTAAAAAAAGGATAGGGGAGGAAAGCAATGGGATACTTTAAAAACAGGATAAATGCTTTTGGATACGCTTTTTCCGGACTCGCACAATCTTTCCGCAAGGAAATACACCTGAAACTTCATGCAGTAATTGCAGTGCTTATTATTGGGCTGGGGTTCTTTTTTGACATTACAAAAACAGACTGGGTTATAGTTCTACTAAGTATTACTCTTGTTATCTGCCTTGAAATGGTTAATTCGGCTCTTGAAAAATTATGTGATTTCGTTATGCCACAGCAAAACCCGAAAATCAAATACATTAAGGATGTAGCCGCAGGTGCCGTTTTAGTAGCCTGCTTATTTGCGGTTGTAGCTGGGCTGATTGTTTTTCTCCCCTATATTTTAATCTTTTAGAATGAATAACTCCAAGGCAGGACCCCGAGGTATCCTACCACTAATTGTGCTAATTCTTATTAACTAAATTCATTCGTTTTAATTCGTGAAATTAATGTCCAAAAATAATGAGTTAACCCCGAAGCAGAGCTTCGAAAAATTCTTTTTATTAAAATCAATTCTCAATTAACATCTTTTCTCCAATAACTTTCCACAGTGTTCTTTCTAAATTAAACCTGCTTGTTTAACTTCGAGTCATCAATTCACTACTTGTATATTCAGAAAAGAACAGTAACAGGTTAACTTATATTTTAAGGACACTGTTCACCGAAGGTTTGGGCCTTGGTATAAAGATCACAAACAACCTTGAAGAATTTACGGACAGTAAAGATCCAAAACTCAACTATTCTGACCTCATTTTAGAGGATGCTTTTAATATAAAACCACATACCATTCTTTTTGATCACGGTATCAGGGATTATCATTTGCAGGTAAATGCGAACGCACAATTTGAAAAACTTTTCTTCAAAAACACAACGGGTTCGGTTCCTTTCGATGTGCTGGGTGCTGCGTTCTGGTTGCTTTCCCGTTACGAAGAGTATTTGCCCCATAAAGGTGATGGCTACAACCGCTTTAATTACAAATCAAGTCTTGCTTACCAATACGAATTTCTGCACTATCCGCTCGTAAATGTCTGGCTTAGCGAACTTAAAAAATTACTGCTTGAAAAATTCCCCGTGCTCGAATTTAGTGAACGGGAGTATAATTTTCTCTCAACCATCGATATTGACAGCGTTTATAAGTACAAGCACAAAGGTTTTGTAAGAAGTCTCGCCGGATTGATATCTGATAAAAGCTTTAAAAGAATTAAACAACGGATCCGTATTATTCTCGAAAGGGAAAAAGATCCTTTTGATTGTTATGATTTTTTAATTGATGCGCATAAACAAACCAATTCCAAAGCCATTTACTTTTTTCTGCTAGGCGATTATGGCCCTAACGATAAAAACCACTCTTCATCTGACCTAAGGTTTCAATCGCTCATTAAACACCTGGCAGATTATTCCCTGGTAGGCGTTCACCCTTCCTTTGGTTCTAATGATAATCTTCGTCAGCTAAAAACGGAAGCAAGCCGTCTTGGTAATATAACACATAAGCTTATTACCAAAAGCAGGCAGCATTTTTCCATGCTCAAATTCCCACAAACGTATAAGGATTTGCTGCAGGCCGGGCTGTTCGCTGATTACTCGATGGGGTATACAAATCACAACGGTTTCAGGTCTTCTTATTGTTATCCATATAAATGGTATAGCCTGGATATTGAGTCTGTGAGTTCCCTAACCATCCATTCTTTTTCAATTGTAGAAAACAACCTGCTTGCACATGAAAAAGAGAATAAATCTCTTATTGAACTGGCTAATCCTATAATTAATGAAGTAAAAAAATACAACGGGGAAATGATCTCCATCTTCCACAACGATGTGTTTGATACCAAAATGAAATTGTTCTACCTCGAATTTTTAAACCTGGTGAAAAAAGAGTAGTAATAAATTTTTCCTAATTTATTTAGAATATCTGAGCTACTTTGCAAAAACTACAACGTTAGTGATGCAAATCCAGATACATGGTCCTGACAACAGTAGATAAACTGGAAAGGATCATCTGAACGCCAATTCCTATAACAATAAAACCCATTATTTTAGAAAGTGCCGTTAAGCCTGACTGGCCTGCATATTTCATTAATTTCGGAGCAAACTTAAAAATAAAATAAATAGAGAAAATAACCAGCACAATAGCAGTAATCGCAAAAACATCCTGGTAAAACGCTTCGTTTACATTGTCGCTTCTGTTGGAAAAAAGCGTGATCAGGAAAGACATGGAACCCGGTCCAGCCAGTAAAGGCATTGCAAGTGGAGAAAAAGAAATGTCATCTTTTTTATCCATTTCTTCTTTAATGTTGCCGCGTAATTCCTTTTTGTGTTGCACATTCAACAATTGCCAGCCCGATCGGAAAATAATTAAACCACCGGCTACACGTAAAGCGGGGATGGTGATCCCGAAAAAATGAAGCAGGTAAACGCCAAGGTAATAAGAGACAAGGCAAATGATGAGTACATATAAACACGCTTTTTTGAGTGTTCTTAATTTATCTTCTTCGCTTTCATCCTGAGTGAGGCCAAGGTATATAGGCAGGGCGCTCAGTGGGTTTATCAACGAAAAAAGACCGATTAAAATGGTTATAAAAAATGCCGGATCAAACATGGGCGCAAAAATAAGTTTTTAAACCACGTCAATATAGGATCTTATTTATCCTTTTCGTTAATAAAATATAAACAAATTTATTCTATTTTTGCCGGACGAAAATTCTATTCCATGGCATTAAACATTAAGACTTTTGGCACGCGCGCATTGACGGCCCTTGTATTTGTATTGGTTTTATTAGGCTGCCTGCTTTGGAACTATTATTCCTTCACAATTTTCTTTTTTATCGTCGCAATGATGGGACTGAATGAGTTTTTTA
>JAYSYG010000344.1:0-5066 GCA_043716685.1 Sphingobacteriaceae bacterium
CGGCTAAATTTGAGGACAGGGGTGCAGAAGAGGTGAAAGATGGTGTATATGAAGATGTAATTATAACAAACCGCCAGGGATCTAAAGCGACGTGCCACAATGGTAAGGTTGAAGTACGGAAAGGAGTTGTAGTAAAATTCTATATTCTTTTAAGTGATGGCTCACACGAGGAAGTAAAACGTACCTGGAAGAATAACTCCGAAAAAAATGTGACCATCACCAATGGTATCAGCAGGAGCATGGCTTCGGTTCACGGTGAACTTATAAATATCATCTGGCCAAATATGATCAAGGCTAAAAAGGCCAAACCAACCCTTGCTGCGGATCCTACTGATGACTAAATTTAATCGCTTTAGGTTTAATTCCCCGAAGCTTTGCTTCGTCTTTTATTTCTTTGCCACAGATTAAGCGGATTATGCAGATTTCGATATCTACTTAATTTGTGTAATCTGTGACGCATTTTCACAGATACCTCACAACTTTGGTGCGGGGTTGTTCATTCCATATCATTTTTATTAAGTAAGCCCTGCAGGTTCTTTTTTTTATCAAGTATTGAAACCATTGTCACTGCTCATTTGTTGTATCACATCTAAATGTGACTTTTGTCATAAATTATTAAATATGACAATCCGATGACATTTAAAATGCGTAGATATACCATATTTGCGGTATCCATTTGGACTCATTTAAAGTCATAGCCTTTACACATAAAACTCTTCCCCTGGAGTTAATTGGTAAACTCCACCTCACACAGGAAGAGCAAACACAGGTTTTAGGCGCTTTAAAAATCAACTTCGGCTTTGAAGAACTTCTTTTTTTAAGCACCTGTAACCGGATAGAACTGTTCGTTAAATCGCCACTGGAACTTAACCGGGTTGTAGTGAAGGAACTTGCACTTTTTTTAAACAGCAGGTTAAATAATGTGGAGGCTACAGGCTTATCTGAATCGGCTGAACTTTACGAGGGGCAGGACGCTGTAGAACATATCCTGAAAGTGGCATCGTCGCTTGACTCGCTTGTAGTAGGAGAGAGGGAGATTATTACCCAGGTAAGAAAAGCATACGATTTTTGCAATCTCTTAGGCGTAACGGGCGATTTTATCCGTTTACTTATCAAACAAACCATAGAAACCGCAAAAGATATTTATACAAATACAGATATTGCCAAAAACCCGGTATCTGTTGCTTCCCTTGCTTACAGGCAATTGCGCCAATTAGGCATTAGGAATGATGCCCGTATTCTTTTTATAGGAAGTGGCGAAACCAATACCATTTTAGCCAGGTACTTTCAGAAACATAAGTTTGCAAATTTCACCATATTTAACCGCACATTTGGTAACGGTCAGAAGCTTGCCGGTTTATTAAACGGAAAAGCGTTCGAACTTTCGACTCTTAAAGATTTTAAAGAAGGATTTGATGTGATGGTTGTCTGCACGTCGAGTTCGGAAGTGATTATTACGGAAGAAATATTCACCACATTAAAACGTGACGGGTCTTCAAAAAAGGTAATTATCGATTTGGGTTTACCATCTAATGTAGAAGCATCTGTTTCAAAACACTCACAGGTAAATTATATCGACATTAATTCTTTAAAAGTACAGGCTGAGGCAAATTTGCAATTACGGAGGAATGAAATTGTGAAATGTGAAGAGATCATTCTGAACAGGGCAGAACAATTTAATGCCTTGTATGCGGAACGGCGCATAGAAGTAGCTTTTGGAAAAGTTCCCAAACAAGTACGCGCAATAAAAGACCTTGCCTTAAACGAAGTATTTGCAAAAGAAATTAATCTTTTGGATATCCAAAGCAAAGAAGTGCTTGAGAAAGTACTTTCATACATGGAGAAAAAATATAACGCTGTTGCTATTAAAACGGCGAAAGAAGTTTTTTTGTCGAAGAATTAAGATCGGATCTTTTTAATAAATTGCTGCGCGTTTGCAACCATCTTCAGTACGAAATAGTAAGCTCTATAATTTTTCATATTGTTGATTTTTTGGATTTACCTACTCTATTAAAGCTTTTCGGTTTCCGTTTGGGAGATATCTTTCCAATACAAACCTAAACCATCCATGTTGGCAAAAATTTTCCGTGGGACGATATGGCGATGTCGTTTTACAACTGGAAATATTTTTTGGGAATTTAAGAATTGCCAAGAAAAATTTGCGATTTGGTCTTCTAAAAAATCTTCATGCACTACTCCAAAACAAAAAAGCTCTCCGTTTCCGGAAGAGCTCTCGCTTTCTTTGGGTAAAATATTTTAGGTAGAATCTTGCTTTTTTAAAGATGCATATATATAAGCCAGCTAATTGCAAACTGGTGTACATTGCTTGTTTTAGTATATAAATGGTCGTTTTTTTATGATTGTTAGATTTTTGCACCTTTAAAACCATGGTAAATTATAAAAAAACTGCCCCGGACTGGGGCAGTCTTATTTTATACTTAAATCTTTAAAGCAACGATTAAGGTGTTACAACGATTTTTAAAACCTGAACTATTTTGCCTTCGGTATTGATCATTTTTACAAAATAAAATCCTTCTGATTGGGTATTAAGTTTAATTTCAGTGGTTTTCTCATCTATCTGTGTTTGTGTGAAACCAATATTCTTACCATTAATATCACAGATCATTAAAGTATGCCCTTTAGTGTTATTAATGTACATTTTACCTGTGTTAGGATTTGGGAACACACGCATTTCCTTTTCATTTAAACTATTTTGCACCAAACCTACCGGCCTTATTTGCGCTCTGCATATGGGGTCGTTGACATAAATATCTAAAACTTCATTAGCGATAAGTTCCCTGCTATAAAACCTTAAATTATCCATTCTGCCTTTAAACGGTAAATTATACGAACTTTCATTTGTACCACCCAGGATTACATTTTTAGATGTATTATAACTGAATATATTCGTATGTGTTAGTGAATTGTCAAGTACTCCGTTAATGTATAATTTTATCACACTATTATTTATAAAAAAAGCCACGTGATACCAATTCCCTGTTGAGAGAGTTGTATTGGAGCTCAACTGGGCATAATTACAGGATGAGTTACTTTTACCCACACTGAAACGTTGTCCGCTCCCACTATTATACGTGGCAAGGTAGTATGCCTCAAAGTTAGTCGAACAATTGTTTTTCGTATATACCAAATATTGAATATTAGGAAGCGAATCGATATAAAACCAACCGGTAAAGGAAATGGCATTTGGTTTTAAGCGGTTATCGTTAGGAAGAGAAATGTAGCTTGAGGTTAATCCTTTGAATTGATAAGCAGTATTTGGAAGATTGGTATGACCATTGGTACAGTATACATTAAAAAGAGTTCCGTTTAAAGACGGCGGCGTAAACATAGTTGTAAACGCCTCATTTTTCGCAGAGTCACAATCAAGCGGATAACACGCCTCAAGCCCTGATAAAAGATTTATTCCAGGATTGCTGCATCCCGGATCAAAAGTATACAGATCGGTTATTTCAGTGGTAGTTAATTGCCTGTCCCAGAATCTGATATTATCCATCTTACCTGAGAAAGGCAGGTTAAATGCTGATTCGTTGCTGCCGCCAAGAACAACATTTTTACCGGAGGCATAATTAAAGGGCGTTGTGTGAGTTGTGCTCCCAACTAAAACATTATTAACGTAAAGTGACACTGTTGAATTATCAATGTAAAATACAACGTGATACCATGTACCTGCCGTAATATTAGCCGGTGAAGTAACAGATACCGGGGAACAGCCTGAACCGCTTAAACCCGCTTTAAATTTGGCACTCGATCCGGTGTTTGCCACGACAAGGTAATACGCCTCAAAATTACTGAAGCAGGTATTTTTTGTAAATACCAGGTACTGCGAACTCGTTGTAGAAGTAACATTATACCAACCGGAAACAGTGATGGCATTTGACGGTTTTAATGCAGAAGTTCCGGGAAGGCTTATGTAACTGCCCGGTCCTCCTCCAAACTGGTAAGCGGTATTCGTCCCTCCGGCGTGGCCTGTGGTACACGTAACATTATGTATGGTGCCATTTAGAGAAGAGCCGGTAGGAGCGCCGTTTAAAGCACTATCACAATCCAGGGGATAACATCCTTGCAAATTGGTTAATAGAGCTTGACCGTGTCCAAACTTAATAAGTCCGAACATAGCGATAATTAAAAATTTTTTCATGATCTGTTTTTTATTGGATATGCCTACTCTTTTAAAGCTTTTCGGCTGCCGCTTCAGTACTTTGAACTTTTTAAAAATGAAACAACTGTATCACTTTATTTTTGAAAGGTAGATTAGCTAATCATTTACAAAAGTAGAGAAGGCACAAATCGTTTTAATTCACAAATGATGTTTGTGGCAAAAAAACATACAACTGGTTATAAAATTGAGTGGCTTAAAAACATCTTGTTTGGTCTATGAATAAAAGGTGTTCGTCGATTTGCTATCTGTTTTGTATACCTGTGTTTATAACTGGTACAATTTCTGAGTGGAGACACGGAATAACTGTAAGCGCAAAATAAAATTAGTCTTATCTTGTAAGAGTAAAAAACAACCCTGCTGTTTACTATATGAATTTTTACTTTACTTATATATTCTTCTTTTTTTCTTTTTTTCCCTTTGAAATTCTTGCTCAAAATACACAGGGACCGGTTGCAAAATTTTCGTTCAATGAACGTAAAGATTCGGATGAAGTAGGCCATAGAAAAATAAAAATGGTTGGTGTAAGTTTCACCAGAGACCGGTTCAATAATGAAGATTGTGCTGTTTATCTTTTGGGAAGCCAGTCAAGTTACATCAATTTGGGTAATTATGCTGCCATAAAGCCGGTTCGGGGTAGCATTTCTTTATGGGTAAAGGTGGAGAGTCAAATTCATGCCGGCCAGGGCCACAAAATTAACCCTGTAATTATCACAAAAGCATATAGTGGTGATGACTTTTATGAAGCATACGCAATATATTATGTACTCGAAAGTCACAAGATAGGTGCTGTTAGCACCCAGGATTCTCTGCGTCAGATCAGTGTGCCCTCTTCGGGTATTTTTTCACGAAACGAGTGGCATCATCTTGTAATGGCGTATAACGACCA
>JAYSYG010000345.1:0-1573 GCA_043716685.1 Sphingobacteriaceae bacterium
CCCTTTTTGAATGCCTTATCGATTTTGGCTTTGTAGTGAATAATAAAAAATATGGGAATAATTACGATTATCACAGGGCCATCTATCTTCTTGAATCCATGGCTTTTCTGGATAATAATTTTTTAATGATAAAAGAGAGTTCAGACCTTCACTCTCCTGTAGGCGTTCTCTATTACCAACAATACAGCAGTGATGAAGAAATAAATGAGTACCTGACATCAAATAAAGGCCAATTACAATGCGTTGTAGGCAAAAATTTTATTCCTTTTGGTTATTCACAACGCCCTGTTATTACTGATTTTGCAGATAATGTGAATACACTGGAATTTTTAGTAAATTTATAAACGTTTTGTATATGCGGAAACTCTTTACAACAATTATCATAGGCTTATGTTCAATGTGCGCCAGCGCGCAAATATTGCCTTATGGTAAAATTGTAATAACTAGTACTCTTTTCTGCACAGGAACACCAATTACTCTCATAGCCGATTCACTTTCACCTGCCAGTTCATTTACATGGGCGGTGGTTTCATCAAAAGGTCTTAGCGCATTCACTGATCTCAACAGTCCTACCCTTACGCTTACGTTTACAGGTACGGCTACTTATACTGTTTACCTGAATATCTCAAACGATTCTGGCGTTACAAAAGTTCTCTATAAAATAATTACACCAGGCAGATCGGCAAACGCTTCGTTTAATGCAACCTTAAGTTCAGAGATATTCCCTGCAAAACTCACACTCACTAATTATTCCACCTACAGCCTTAAACAGTACTGGAAATTTAGTAATAGCAGTGTACAAGACACTTCATTCAGCCTTGTAAAGGATTACCAGGGCATTGGTAAGTACTCTGTATTTTTATTCTCCTATGGCGCTAAAGGGTGCAACGATTCTGCCAGCTACGTTTTTGACATTGCAGAATTCTCCGGTCTCACGCTTCCAAATATTTTTACTCCTAACGGTGATGGTGTTAACGATGTATTTAAACCTATTGCAAAAGGAATTTCTACCCTGAATGCCTGGGTATATAACCGAAACGGCGTATTGGTTTGCAGTTGGGATAAACCCAAAGGCTCCTGGGATGGCCACTCTACTTCCGGCGAAGAATGTTCTGATGGCGTTTATTTTGTTGTTGTAGATGCACTTGGCTTCGATGGTAAGGTTTACAAGTTCAAAGGATCTGTTACTTTAATCCGCTAATCATCTTACGGGTTAACAACATATCTTTTAATTACCCCAATCAACAGTATTTTAAAGGAATAAAAAACATTTCTCTTCAGTTAAATGAAGGCGAGATTCTTGGTGTAGTTGGTAAAAGTGGCGGCGGAAAAACCACTCTGCTTAAATGTATTTATGGCCTGGAAGATCTTGAAAGCGGGGAAGTTCTGCTGGACGGTGAAAAAGTACTGGGACCTTCCTACAATTTAATTCCGGGCTACGAAGACATGAAGCTGGTCAGCCAGGAATTTTATGTACTCGAAAATCATACTGTTGAAGAAAATATTTTTGATAAGCTGATTGGATATACAAATGAAGTAAAACAAAAAAGAGCAGCAAGTCTTTTAAAATTAC
>JAYSYG010000346.1:0-1571 GCA_043716685.1 Sphingobacteriaceae bacterium
CAGTTTTATCTTCAGTTTATTTTCATTGTAAAAAAACTTTGTCCGGTTAATACTTGATTGCATCCATTTACAAGCTAAACAACTAATTTATAATAGACTCCAATATTTTCGGGCCTTTTAAACAAAAAGAGCATCTATTGACGCGGTAGCAATATAATGATAATTAGGCCGGGCTTTTTTGTAAATTAAAGATGCCAAAGATTTTCCGGTTTCTGTTTTGAGTAATGACTTATACAATGGCATAAGAAACTTACGGCGTTTTACTGATTGCAGAAAGAATTCTTTTTCATAAGCAATCATAGTCATGCCATCATCCGGATCACGATCTATCAATTTCAACTTTAAGCAGGTATCCTGATTTTGGTAGCCTAATTCGTTTAGGGTATTCTGCAATTCCAGGTAACCTGTCTGAATAAGCATATCGGAAAAAGACGATCCTTCTATTTTCTCCATAATCCGTCGCTCAAAGTAAAAGGTAAATCTCTCATTTAGCCAAAAATCATTTCAGGTTGCATTTGTTACGAGGTTTCCGCTCCAGGAGTGGGCTAATTCATGCACTATAAGACTCACCAGCGAACGATCTTCCGAAAGGATAGTAAGGTGCTACAAATAAAGGACGGAGGTTCTCCATGCCCCCAAAAGGTAAACTGGGAGGAAGCACGAGTACATCAAACTGTTCCCACCGGTAAGGGCCATAAAGTGATTCAGCGGCAGAAACCATTTTTTTCGATATCTATAAATCCCCAGGCAGCTTTTTCAATCAATTCCGGCTCGGCATAAACCACAGCCCGATCACTCAAAGAAGTATAAACCAGATCGCCGGCTGCCAATGCCAGCAGATATGATGGAATAGGTTGTTTCATCTCGAAATGGTAGATGCCGTCTGAAGCCTTTTCTTTTGGGTTAGAAGCGCTCATTACGGCCATCAAATTTGCCGGAACCCTCACGGAGGCAGAATAGGTGAAACGGACAGAGGGTGAATCCTGACATGGAATCCATGAACTTGCCAGAATAGCCTCACGCTGGGTAAACATAAAGGGTGAAACGCCTTCTGAAGTCTGCTGGGGACTGAGCCATTGCAATGCAGCTAAGTGGGGAGAAGTTTCGTAATATATCCTAACAAACTGGGTATCGGGCTCAATATCTATCTCCAGGCATTGTCCCATCCATGGTTTTTAGTCGCCAAGATTAAAAGAAGTAGTCAACTCATAATTTAAGACTACTTGTTTTATTTTGATGTCCCGAATATCAAAACGCAGCTTATCCACAGATTTAAGGGTGTTAATATGATGAGTTACCTTGCCTATAATCAACTTTTTATCAAAATCAAGTTGTAGGTCTAGTTGTGAATGTGTAACGGTTACTTCACCAGAATTAGAAGAACTGTGTACATCAGTTTGCATGGTAAAATGTTTTATTGGGACCCAATGTAAAAATAAAGAATAAATTCTCGAATTTTCATTGTAATTGTCGAATTTGAATATATTTTTGTTGATTACAATATTCACGCTTTCAATAAGCAACTCGGAAGTAATAATGGCAAATTTTACAAAAAATATTTGGAATAATTT
>JAYSYG010000347.1:0-5049 GCA_043716685.1 Sphingobacteriaceae bacterium
TGCTTCTACCGACTTGATCTTAAAAAGGGAGAAGATCCAGCGAAACAAACGGATGATATCGTCAATAAGAAAAAACACATCGCCTAAAAGTTTACAAACAACCAAAATCATACACGCCGACATCACAAACCTGAAAAATCCGCTCCAGTTTGGCGGAGGATAGAACATTCCAACAAGGCCCAACACCATGTTTATAGCAAATAAAGTATAAACCGTATAAAGAATTAAATTCCTTTTATTCTGCGAAAAATCCTGTGCAAAGCCTCTCATTCCATAGATGAAGTAGACTTCAATAACAAGGATAATTAAAAAAAAGAGTATGTATCTACCCATCATAAAACGAGATCTAAATTACCATTAAAGCGTATTTTAAAGTCACAAACCAATGTTAATTAATTCCAAAATCGGCCAACTGTACTTTGAGAGTTTCTTTTACTTTTGAATAATAATCACTTTTGTAGTTAATTTTAATCATGGCAAAAACCCGTATAGGCATTATTTTTGGTGGACAAAGTAAAGAGCGTGAGATATCTTTTGCCGGCGGCCGCACCGTTTACGACAATTTAAATAAATCGCTTTTTGAAGCGGTTCCTGTTTTTGTGGATAGCTTCGGAAATTTTATTGAATTAAAGTGGGAGTTTATTTACAAAGGCACCGTGCGTGATTTTTATCCACCTGTTGAGTTCCTTCCCTCAAATTCCACCTTCCAGCTCTACGCGGAAAACTTAGGCGCACTTGATGAAAAACAGCAAAACGCACTGATCGAAAAAATTGGCAAAAAATTAAACTTAGCCGAATTAAAACAAAAAATAGATTTTGCTTTTTTATGTCTTCACGGGCCTTACGGGGAAGACGGGCGCATACAAGGCTTATTTGAATTTAATCATATTCCATATAGCGGCTCAGGTATCCTGGCTTCTGCCATTGGTATTGATAAAGCCGTACAAAAAGAAATGATGGTAAATAAAGGGTTTAACAGCCCGAAATACATTACCATTAAAAGGGACGACTGGATAAACGGAACTGCAACTGGTTCTTTTAAAACTGTAAAAGAAAAAATTGGATTCCCTTGTGTTGTAAAACCAGCCAACCAGGGTTCAAGTATAGGGGTAAGTATTTTAAATGGAGAAAACAATCCCGATAGCTATCGGGATGACTTTATGAGTGCCGTAGAAAAAGCCTTATTTACACGATGGGTAGACGCAAAGGAATGGCAAGGGTTCTCGGCAGAAGAAAAACATGATTTTGTAAAAACGCTGGCGGACATTCGCGAAGGTATCGGAATGCCTTTAGTGATCAGCTATCCAAAAGAATTAAACTCTCCCCTTATTTACGATCCTAACGAACTTATTAGATTTTTAGATTCAAATTTAAAAACGGATGGTTTCGTTGTTGAAAGCCTGGATGGAGAAAGTACTGTTCTTATTGAAGGATTTATAGAAGGCAAAGAGTTCAGCTGTATTGTTCTTGAAGATGAACAGGGTAAAGCCATTGCCTTGCCACCAACAGAGATTCGCAAGGGCAAAGAACTGTTTGATTACAGGAGTAAATATTTACCTGGCTTGTCGCGGAAGATCACGCCAATTGATATTCCTGATGAAGAGATTGAAGCTATACGCAAAGAGTGCGAAAAATTATTTTATGAATTACATTTTGATGTGTATGCCCGAATTGATGGCTTCTTAAGCAAGGATGGCAAGATCTTTTTGAATGATCCCAATACCACGAGCGGAATGATGCCTTCCTCTTTCTTCTTCCACCAGGCAGCGGAAATAGGTTTAAATCCTTCGCAATTTCTCACGTTTATCATTCGTACATCGCTTGCAAAACGTATTATCCAGTCAAAAGGAAACATTGTCTACAAAAAACTATTAACGAATTTAGACGATGCTATTCTAAAAGATAAAAACGCGCTCGGAAACAAAACACGTGTGGCTGTTATTCTTGGAGGTTATTCTTCAGAGCGTCATATCTCTGTAGAAAGCGGCAGGAATGTATTTGAAAAACTGGCTTCCTCAGAAAAATATACCCCTTTTCCTGTTTTCTTAACAGGAGATGCTACTGCACATCAGTTGTATCTTATTCCCATCAATTTATTATTGAAGGATAATGCAGACGATATTAAAGAAAAAGCAGAGCATTTTAAAATACATCCTGTCATACATAAAATTATGGAGGAATGTTCTGAAATCACGCATAAATATGCAGCTGCCAATCATTCGCTTTCACCTGAAAAATTAAGCTACGAAGTCTTAAAACAAAAATCGGATGAAGTGTTTATTGCGCTGCATGGCCGTCCGGGTGAAGACGGGGCAATACAGGAAAAACTGGATGCTATTGGTCTTCCTTATAACGGATCAAGTAAAGAAAGCTCCTCTATCACTATTGATAAATACCGAACCAATGAGATCCTGAAAAATAACGGTTTTCTCGTTGCCAAACATATCCTCGTCTCAAAAGAAGAATGGGCAAAAGACAAAAACAAATTTACAGACATCCTCCAAAATAAAATAAAATATCCTTTTATTGCCAAACCAGTAGATGATGGGTGCAGCAGTGCCGTAAAAAAAATAAAAACACTTGCCGAGTTCGAAGCCTTTTGTACGCTGATCTTCAGAACTTCCGAAGAGTTTGATCCGGCCGCCGCAAACACACTTCATATAAAACCAAAAGAAGAATTTCCGCAAAAACAGGTGGTGCTTGTTGAGGAATTGATTAGTAAAAAAGACGCTGCACATTTTCTTGAGATCACCGGCGGGATGCTTACACGCTACAACAAACAGGGAGAACTGGAATACGAAGTGTTTGAAGCTTCCGAAGCATTAGCAGACGGAGAGATCCTGAGCCTTGAAGAAAAATTCCTGGCCGGGCAGGGACAAAATATTACTCCCGCACGCTATGCTAAATCTGCAGCCGAAAGGCAAAAGGTAAGCGACCAGGTAAAAGCCGCTCTGGGTGGCGCGGCCAAAGTATTAGGTGTAACGGGTTACTGCCGCATTGATGCGTTTGTTCGTATATTTAAAGATTGTAGAGCCGAGATTGTTTTTATTGAAGTGAATTCATTACCTGGTATGACACCTGCTACCTGCATCTTCCACCAGGCGGCTATCAATAATTATAAGCCTTACGAGTTTATTGACACTATTTTAGATTTCGGAAAAAAACGTTTAGCAATTGTATAATTTGAATGCTAACGAAAATACAAGAAAACTCAAACTATTCATGGTGCTTATTGGCTGCAGACCACCGGGCAGACTCATAGAACAACACGATATATTTTTCGGTATCGCTGAGACACTCAAAGACCTTGTTCCACAAATAAAAGCTTCATGGCCTGAAGCAAAAGGTCAAGTGCATATTGACTGTTGGCGGGAAGTTACGCAGGTAGGCAATTATTCCATTCACGTAATTCCAAAATCTGAAAAAAACCGTTCAAAAAATCAACCGCACCTCTTTTTTATAAACCTTGGCGGTTATAAGCCCGGCGATTTTGAAGAATACCATTATAAAATACTTGCCGTTTCAAAAGACTCTGTGGAAGCCATCAAACAAAGTAAGCAAAGTGCATTCTTTAAACATACAAGCGTAAAGGAAAAAGGCGGGGCTTCACATATTGATGATAAATACGGGATTGATATGGATGATATTTTTAAAATAGAAGATGTGCTGGAAAGCTCGCTCAAAGAAAGATACGCTTTGCAAATCCTTCCGTCAGGCGGTGAAGAAGATGAACTTCAGATTGGCTATGTGCAGATTAAAAAATTATTGGGTCCCTAAGGTTCATGCCAAATCATTACTTTTACGTTAATGGAATTCGAAATAAAACCGCAAAATAAATTTAGTTTTGGATTAAAGGAATTGTGGGAGTACCGTGAGCTATTCTATTTTTTTACACTGCGCGATATTAAAGTAAAGTACAAACAAACGGCACTTGGGTTTTTATGGGCCGTGCTGCAGCCCTTGGCCATGGCCCTTTTATTTTCTTTTGTTTTAGGAAAAGCGATCAGCAACTATACCTCGCTTAATCTTCCTTATCTTATTTTTGCACTCAGCGGACTCGTGATCTGGGGCATTTTTTCTTCGGGCCTTAATAACGCAGGTAATAGTATGGTTTCCAACGCCAACATTATTAAGAAAATTTATTTTCCACGACTCATCATTCCTATCTCTTCAGTTCTTGTGGGTTTGTTTGACTTTGTGATGGCCTTCCTTATTTTTATTGTGCTGTGTTTTTATAAGGACATTCATTTTTCCTGGATGGCGTTCCTGTATTTTCCGCTGGCCGTGTTGCTAACCTGTATCGCCACATTCGGCGCAGGAACTCTGCTGGCGGCGTTAAATGTAAAGTACAGGGATTTCCGTTATATCATTCCATTTCTGATCCAGTTCTTGTTTTTTGCTACACCGGTTGTTTATCCTGCCGGAGTAATAACTAACAACTATATTGTCTGGCTTTTTGCTATAAATCCAATGTCCGCACCGCTGGATATTTTCAGGGCCTCAATTACAGGTGTGGATGTGGCCATTCTGCCCAATGCAATAAGCGTTTGTTCTTCTCTTGTTATATTTGCTACAGGACTCGTTTATTTCAGGAAAACGGAAGCTTACTTTGCTGATCTGGCTTAGAATCCTGATTCTACTTATTCGCCTTCAGTCCCTTATCTACATAGAATTTTTCAATCTCATCCCAGGGACCAAACGCGTGTTGTTGTTCAGAGAAAGGATCGATGTAGGGCGCCTTAAAATAATCAATGGGCTTGGTTTTTGTATTCGGGTAATCTATATGTTTTGGAACGGGCCTCGGGTGAATTCTGCCATCATTTATAAAGGCCGCCACGTCAAGTGCTTCCTGATCGCTAAGTACTGGTTTTTCAAGGCTGGCTGTAAGATTAGGCATGTTGTATTTAATAAAACTTGCTGCTTTAAGCACACGGTGCATGCTTGAACCTTCCTGATAACTCTTTGGTCCCCACAACGGCGGATAGGTGTAAGTCGTATTCTCTGGGTTCATCTTGCCCTGACCGTCAGCCTGGTGACAGCTCTTGCAGT
>JAYSYG010000348.1:0-5043 GCA_043716685.1 Sphingobacteriaceae bacterium
TTTTTTACCTCTTTTCCACTTTTCTTGCAGGTTATTTCCACTACTTTTTCAACAATTTATAATAGCAACAAGAGTTGTGGAGTATTTGAGGGTCGACTAGTTAAACGTAAATTTTTCCAAAGTTTACAGTGGTTTCGATACGCTCAACCACCAATATTTCGGCTGTTTGTGCGGACGGTGGCTGAGTTTGTCGAAGGCACTTTTGGAATGGTTTTTCCGACAGGCTTAACCACCAGACTATTTCGTTGCAGCCCTCCGTAAACGGTCGTTAATGGCTCTTCCCAAACCTTCTTCAGGCAATAGTTCACACAGAACTAAATCAGAATTACTTTCATCCGCAAGTCTGAGTAATTTAAAAAGATTCAGGGCGGCCTCGCTCAAATTTTTCTTTGCAGATAAATTAAAAATTTCTAGCCCAGGATCCTCTCCCGGTTCCTCACCAAAACAAAGCAGGGTGATTTTTTTACCGGCATGTTCCTTAATTAACTGACTTGTATTTCCAATAAATAAAGGTTTTCGTGGCGCGTAGTGATTTTTAAGCTGCCCGGGGGCTTTAGGATCGCTTGAGTTATTAATCCGCAACTCTACTTTTCCAATAACTTTTTCAATTTCTTCTATTGCCAAACCACCCAGGCGAAACACGCAAATAGTTCCATCTTCAACACCTACGATTGTGGATTCGAGACCAATAACAGAATGCCCGCCGTCCAAAATATAATCGATCTTGTTGCCGAGTTGTTTGTTCACGTGAGCTGGTTCTGTGGGACTCACATAACCAAAAGGATTGGCGCTGGGAGCTGCAAGAGGAAGATCTGTTTTTTTCAGAAGCGCTAAAGTAAGTGGATGGTTGGGAATCCTGACGGCAACTTGTTCCAGCCCCGATGTAACGAGTGCAGGAATGATTTCCTTCTTTGGTAAAAGCAGGGTTAGAGGCCCCGGCCAAAACGTTTCAGCAAGTTTTATAAGCCGCTCGTCGTTAAAGTCCGCATATTTTTTTACCGCTTCAATACTACGAACATGAATAATAAGCGGATCGAAGAAAGGGCGCTGTTTGGCTTCGAATATAGAAAGAACAGCTTTTTCATCCAATGCGTTTGCGGCAAGGCCATAAACCGTTTCTGTGGGAATAGCTACTAATTTACCCTGTAGAATAAGCTCTGCTGCCCGATCTGTATTTTTACCTGTTTCCGCCACGCTGCAAAGATAACAATCTCAGGAAATACTATCCCGGTTTAACGCCATTAGAGTCATGTCAAGCCTAAAAAGTCGGTCAACCCTGGAAGGGTTCAACGTTATTAACCACAAAACCCTTCCAGGGTTATACGGCGAAACAGGCTTGACTTAACACTAGCGCTTTAGTTGCAAAAAAAGAGTCCTGACGTTTAAGTGTGGATAAAACCATTATATTTGTTATCCTCTAACTTTTATGAGCCAGGTTATAACAATAAAGGATAAACAATTCAAGCCTTACATCACCCAGCAAAAAATTGCAGGAGCGGTGAAGAACCTGGCGGCTTCTATCAACGCAGATCTTAAAGATGAATTCCCGATTTTTTTAGCAGTATTAAACGGTTCGTTTATGTTTGCTGCTGATCTTCTAAAAGAAATAACAATTCCCTGTGAAATATCTTTTATAAAACTGGCAAGTTATAGTGGTATGTCAAGTACAGGGAACGTTACAGAACTTATAGGTTTAACCGAAAATATAAGCGGACGTACAGTAATAATAGTTGAAGACATTGTGGACAGCGGTGTAACACTTGAACGTTTAACAGATGTATTGAAAAGTAAACATGTAAAGCAGATCAAAGTAGCTACAATATTGTTCAAGCCGGATTCGTATAAAAAAAATTACGCGTTGGATTATATAGGATTTAATATCCCGAATGATTTTGTAGTAGGATATGGTTTGGATTATGAAGGACTAGGAAGAAATTTAAAAGAGATTCACGTATTAGCTTAAAATAAAATGGAAAGAATGTTGAACATTGTTTTATTTGGCCCTCCCGGCGCGGGAAAAGGGACACAATCAGAAAACCTGATCAGTAAGTATGGCCTGGTGCATTTAAGCACCGGTGATATTTTACGTTCTGAAATAGCCCGTGGTACAAACCTTGGTAAAAAAGCCAAAGAAGTAATGGACAGGGGAGAGTTGGTTGGAGATGATATTGTGATTGGAATGATTGAGTCGAAACTGGATGAAAATCCACATGCCAAAGGATTTATATTCGATGGATTTCCAAGAACAGCTGCGCAGGCAGTGGCGCTTGACGACCTCTTACAGAAAAAAGGGACAGGGATCAGCGGGATGCTTGCTCTGGAAGTGGACGATGAAGAACTTACAAAACGCTTGTTGCTTCGCGGTAAAGACAGTGGAAGGCCTGATGACCGTGACGAAACTGTGATACGCCGCCGCATTGAGGAATACAACAACAAAACATTGCCTCTGAAAAATTATTATAATGAGCAAGGTAAATTTCATTCTATAAATGGAATTGGAACGATCGATGAAATTTTTAAATCATTGGTTGAACGTATTATTTTTTTAAATGCGGAAATGGATCTTACTTCCCTTGAAACTGACCTCGAACATCTTGATCTTACAATACAGGATTTTGAATTAGCAGACGATATAGCCCCGGAATTATTATTAGAGATAGATGCTATTAAGCGCGCAGAAGCAGAAGAGGAAGAGGAAAATAGGATGAATGCCAGGAGCAGGAATAAGGCAGCAGTTAGCAGTGAGCGCAAGGCAGTTGGCGCTAAGCAGAAAGCAGGAGCAAAAAAGGTAGCTCCAAAAAAACCAGCGGCTAAATCTAAACCGGTAAAAAAGACTGTTGCTAAAAAAGTTTCGGTCGCCTCAACTTCCAAAGTAGTTGCGAAAAAAGCATCAAGCAAAGGCGAAAAGAAATCAGTAAAAAAGAGCGCGCCAAAAAAAGCATCCGGCAAAAGCGCAAAGAAAGTGGCTTCCCGACGCTCAGTGAATAAAAAGGCCGTTAAAAAGATTGCCCTTAAGAAGTCAGCAAAGAAAACAACAGCTAAAACAAAATCTGTAAAAAGGCCTGTTGCAAAGGCTAAAGCAAAAAATAAGAAGCGCAAATAATATTATAGTACCTTTGAAGCCTGATTTCGCTTAGTGCGGGATTGGGCTTTTTTATTTACAGACTAAAAAAAATGGATAATAGCAATTTTGTTGATTACGTAAAGATTTGTTGCAGAACGGGGAAGGGAGGGGCAGGATCCATTCATTTTCACCGTGATAAATTTACCGCTATGGGCGGACCTGATGGCGGGAACGGTGGCCGTGGAGGACATATTATCCTTAAAGGCAATAAACAATTGTGGACACTGATCCATTTAAAATACCGCAAACACATTATTGCAGAACCAGGTGCTGGAGGCTCAAGCAGTAACAGCTCGGGTAAACAGGGAAAAGACGAGTACCTTGAAGTGCCTCTCGGAACTGTTGCGAGGGATGAAGAAACCGGTGAAATTCAATTTGAGGTTACGGAAGACGGACAGGAAGTGATTTTGGTACACGGTGGAAGAGGAGGTTTAGGGAATGCTAATTTTAAGAACAGCACCCTGCAAAGCCCACAATTTGCCCAACCCGGTGAGCCTGGTAAAACGGAATGGAAGATCCTCGAATTAAAGGTATTGGCTGATGTTGGGTTGGTAGGCTTTCCAAATGCAGGTAAATCAACTTTACTTTCGGTGGTGAGTGCTGCGAAACCGGAAATCGCCAATTACCCATTTACGACACTTGTTCCCAATTTAGGCATAGTAAGCTACCGTGATTACAAAAGTTTTGTAATGGCCGACATTCCCGGAATTATAGAGGGGGCGCATGAAGGAAAAGGAATTGGGCTACGTTTTTTAAGGCATATAGAAAGAAACTCTTCTTTATTATTTTTAGTGAGCTGCGATAGCAAGGACATTGTAGAAGAATACAAAATTTTGCTCAATGAATTAAAACAATTTAACCCTGAGCTACTGGATAAAAAACGCATTTTAGGCATTAGCAAAGCAGATATGCTGGATGATGAATTGGAAGCGGAGATGCGGAAAGACCTGGAGAAAAAATTAAAAGGAAAAAATAAAGTGCCCTATATTTTCTTTTCATCCGCAAGTCAGAAAAACATTGTTGAGTTAAAGGATATGCTTTGGAGGCAGTTGAATGAATATGATTTTTAATACGGTTTCTTGATCAGGGGTTAAGGATTTTAGTTTATTTTTACTGCAAACTAATGTTACATACATAAACCCTCTAGCCAATGAACGCAAAACTAGTCTTATTCGCATCAGCAGTTTTAATTTTAATTGCACTTTATTCATTCAAAAATTCAAGTTCTGACCCAGACACTCAAATTGCCATACTGGGTTATCACTTAGGCAAGAGTAACGACGATAATTTTATTATAACTTATGGAGATGGAAGCATGGAGAAGGTTCCATTTACTTTTAGACCTACATCAAAAGAAAGTTATTTGGAAAAACAGCAAAAGTTAACTGCGATTATGAACCAGTTGCGAAAAAAAGGATTTCGGCTTGTTTCTTCCGACGCTTATTACCATATTTTCGAAAAATGAGAAGTTTTAAAGCCAAAAACGAATATTTTTCAACAATTTTCTTTGTATAAGTCCAATAAACCCCTATCTTTGCCGCCTAAAAAATAGCAAGTCATGCCAAAAATGAAAACTAATTCCAGTGCTAAAAAGCGTTTTCAGCTTACTGGAACAGGTAAAATTAAAAGAAAGCATGCTTACAAACGTCACATCTTAACTAAAAAAGAAAAAGACCGTAAACGCGGTTTAGCTAAGACAGGACTGGTAAGCAAGCAAGATACCCCGAACGTGAAGTTCATGTTAGGGATCTAAGCGAAACCCTTTTAAAATTACCAAATCGGTTATTAAACAAAATGTTTAACCAGAGTTTTAGTCAAAAGCCTCTTAATTGAGCACTAAAATTCAAAACAAATTAAAAAAAAGAAATGCCAAGAAGTGTAAATCACGTAGCCAGCAGGGCTCGCAGAAAAAAAATCCT
>JAYSYG010000349.1:0-5036 GCA_043716685.1 Sphingobacteriaceae bacterium
ATATTGATACGGCTACTATGCAGATTCATCATGGTAAACACCATCAGGCATACATCGATAATTTAAATAAAGCTGTTACAGGCACAGAAAATGAAAGCAAAACCTTAGAGCAGCTTGTGGCCGAAGCGGGTAAAATCAGTCCTGCTGTTAGAAACAATGGCGGTGGCCATTGGAATCATACTTTTTTCTGGGAATCATTAAAGCCTAATGGCACAGGTATTCCTGAAGGCAAGCTGGCTGCGTCTATCGAAGCAGAGTTTGGATCATTTGATAAATTAAAAGAAAAAATGGCCGCTGCAGGTATGACTCGTTTTGGAAGCGGCTGGGCCTGGCTTCTAGAGCAGGACGGTAAGTTAGTAGTTAGTTCAACTCCTAACCAGGACAATCCGTTGATGGATGTTGCTGAAATAAAAGGAACGCCCATTTTAGGTATAGATGTATGGGAACATGCTTACTATCTTAAATATCAAAACCGTCGTGCCGATTATCTGGCAGCATTCTGGAATGTGGTAAACTGGGATGTAGCAGGCAAACGCTATGAAGAAGCTTTGTAAACAACATTTTTTATAAACTATTATTTATTTAATCCCGGTAGTTAATACACCGGGATTTTTTTTGAAAGCTAAAGAAGTGTTACCTTATCTTCCATCCCTAACAGTAAAAATACTTTTATGAAATCATTTAAAATCGCTGTATTTATATTTATTGAAGTTGCAATAGTTTCCTGTTCCCAACCAGGCAAAAAAGTTTTTATTATGTCCAGCGGTAAAATTACGAGTGATGAAAAAGACCAAAAAAGTATCAGGCTCGAACCAGGCAGCACGCATAATGAGAAAGAAATTATCCTTACAGGTGGAGACAAAGAAACGCTATCAGTTCAGAGTCCGGCCGGTAATAAAACTTTTGAGATCGGTGAGACCGGCAATTACGTTTTGAATCTTAAACCCGATACATTAGTGGGGGGAATTGTAAACTACGGTTCAGGTGCCAGGACTTCCAACTTAACCGGAGAAGATGTGGATCATATTATTGATAGTACTCAAAAATTAATTCTGGGTCAAAATGCAAATGATGCAAATAAGTCATATTTTATTTTACCTTTTACAATTAAAAAATTAAGTAGCAGCCTCGAATCAAAGATCGTAGGTCCCTACAACGGCATACCAGCATCCGTTGATGCAGGTAATTCAGGGAAGCTACCGGAGGTATATAAATTTTATACCAACAAACAAAAACGTGAAGCAGTTGAAACCTTAATCAGGGAGCGAAAGAAATAAATTTTTGAAGTCTCCCTGTGATTTTAATATTACAATTATCAACCGTCAATAAAAGCTTTTCAAACAAAACGTTTTGCAGCCTTTTGTATTTTGATAATTCCAATATTATCAATTTATCATTAGGGTACCGGATCATGTCCATGCCCGCCCCAGGGATTACAGCTTGCAATTCTTTTTATGGTAAGCCAGCCTCCTTTTATTAATCCATATTTTTTTAGTGCTTCAATTCCATATTGTGAGCAGGTAGGCGTGTAACGGCAACTAGGGCCGAGCCAGGGCGAAATTACTAATTGGTATAACCGGATAATGCCAATAAAAGGAAGACTAAGTATTTGAAGAAGGCTTCTCATTCACTTGGTTTATTAATCGCTGTAAAGCTATTTTCATTTTTTCTGAAACGAGTACATAGTCTGGAAGTTCTTTACCACTATAGATAAAAAAAATAACCAGGTATTTTTTTTTTTCAACCAGTAATTCTTTAAGTTCATTTTTCAATAATCGGTATGAGTCCTTTGCAAGTCGCTTTATGCGATTTCTATCTACTGCTTTTTTAAAATTTTTTATTGAAACACCAAAACCTGCCTGAAGGGGAATTGCAGAATCGTTGATTAAAAGATAGAACACACGGAAAGGAAAGACATTAAAAGATTGTTTACTATTGAAAATCATTTCAATAAGTTTTCGGCTTTTCAACCGCTCTGTCTTACTTAGTGTAAATATTTTTTTTATAGCAGATGCTTTGGAAAGGTAAATCAGGCATCAAACAAAAACAGCCCCGAAGAACGGAGCTATTATGCAGGGTAACCTGTAATTTTATAATGTTATATTATTTTAAAGACGATTCGCTGGATACCGATAATTTTCTGCGTCCCTTAGCACGGCGGCTGGCAAGTACTTTGCGACCGTTAGCACTTTGCATACGTTTACGAAATCCGTGAACAGATTTACGACGACGGTTATGTGGTTGAAATGTACGTTTCATTTTTATAATTTTTTATACTACCAATTTTTAATTTAAATCCGTTTGAAGACGAATAAATTTTAATTACACAACAGGCCACCATACCCACTGTGCCGTGAAAAGGATGGCAAAGGTATGGTAAAACCATCCTCTCGCAATAGATTTTAAAAAATTATGAAATAGAGGTGTCACTATATTATAAAAAAACCTGCCTTGAATTAACCTCATGCCCAAAAAATATCGATGCATGATTGTTAAAGTCGATGGAGGAATCTGTTGTAAAAAATTGGTGCATGCTATTTTTACTACAGTTGTCTTTAATTTCAGGATGCCGGTCTAAGTAATCTTCCAGGCTTTTCGCTACAATTTCTCCCTGCGAAATCAACGCAACAGCAGGCGGTAGTAAAGGGAGGATTTTTTCTTTTAACAATGGATAGTGTGTACAGGCAAGTAAAATAGTGTCGATGTTTTCAGATCTTGAAAAAATTTTCTCAATATACTTTTGCACAAAGTAATCTGCTCCCTTATCGTTATGCTCGTTGTTTTCAACGAGAGGAACCCACATGGGACAGGCTTCCTGGTAGACTTTTAATGATGGGAAGAACTTATTGATTTCAATAATGTACGATTGGGAAACTACTGTACCTGTTGTTGCTAATATCCCCACTTCACCCGTAGTTGAATAATTACCAATAATTTCTGAGGTTGGACGGATTACTCCAAGAACCCGTTTGGCTAAATTGATTTTAGGAAGGTCATTTTGCTGTATGGTTCGCAAAGCTTTTGCTGAAGCCGTATTACAAGCAAGTATTATAAGAGGGCATCCTTTTTGAAAAAGCCACTCAACACATTGAAGGGTATATTTATAAACCGTTTCAAAAGACCTGGTGCCATAAGGAGACCTGGCGTTATCGCCGAGGTATATATAATCGTATTCGGGAAGGCGTGAAACAATTTCTTTTAATACTGTCAGTCCTCCATATCCTGAATCGAAAACACCTATCGGTTGTAATGAATTCATAAATAGCTGTCAGCTTTTATATACCGGCCTTGAAAAGAATTTTCATCAGCCCGGTTTAGATAATCTTATAAAATAAAAATCCTGGAAAAATGAAATCATTAATCCAGGATTTTTTAAATACTATAAAAATTTAGAATGCTTTAAGGTTCAATTTCTTTCTGATTAAAGGAAGAAGATCATCTCCTGTGGGAACAACTAATAAAGCTTCCCTGTTAAAAACATGCGTGTAACCATTTTCTTTAGCTATCTGCGTAATGATGTCTAATGTTTTTTTCTGAAGAGGGGCTAGTAATTCCTGTTGTTTTTCTTCCAGTTGTTTTTGTGCTTCGGTGCTATAGTTCATAATCCTGGAATACAAATCCTGTAATTTTTTCCGCTCTGATTCTTTAATCACAGCAGTAAGTTTTGATGAATCGGTATTAAACTTTTTAGCTCTTGTCTCCAGTTCTTCCTGGTAGTCTTTACCATTCTTATCCAGTACTTCGCGAAATTGATTCAGCATTGAATCTGCCTTCTTTGCTTCCGGTAAACTTTGCAGTAACTCACCGGTATTTACATAACCAATCTTCATCTGGGCCTTAGTTTGTTGTGTGCCCGCTATTAAAAAGCCGGAAATCAATAGTACAATTGTAAAGAAATTTTTCGTGTTGTTCATGATTGTTTTTTTTGTTACCTCATAAGACACCAGACGTGCTTATGTATTAAAGTTTGATTTTATTTAAAGTTGAAATTGAAGATGATGAAGTTGGCAGTAGTAGTGAGTTTAATTATTATTTAACACCCAATTCTTTTAATACGTCTTCGCTTTTATCAAGTTTGGGGTCGGCAAATATAACAGTAATTCCTTCACTTTTGTCCAAAATAAAATCATACAAGCGTGCTACAGCAATTTTTTGAATCGCGTTATAAACTTTATCCTGCACAGGTTTTACAAGTTCCTGCCTTCTTTTGAAAAGATCACCTTCGAATCCGAATCTTTTGCGTTGCAACTCCCTGACTTCTTTTTCCCTCAGAAACAATTCATCTTCTCTTTTTTTCTTTAGTTCCTCACTCAGCATTACTTTTTCGGCATCATAGTCTTTATACATTTTGTCTAAGGCTCCTTGCTTATCATCTATTTCTTTCTGCCACTGAACACTGAACTGATCAAGTTTTGTTTGAGCCTGTTTGTAGTCAGGCATTTTTTCCAATATATATTTTGTGTCGACAATTGCATATCGCTGAGCCTGGCTAAACAATACTATCGACGAAAATAAAACTACAAGTGGCAATACTTTTTTCATTCAAAACAAATTATTGATAATTAATTATTCGCAACTTTACAAATTAGTTCCTACCAATATCTACTCAGGTTCGAAACCCAGCATAAATGTAAACCTGGAAGCATCTTTTAATGATCCTCCCGGTTTTAAACGATCAAACCCAATTCCATAATCAAACCCAAGTAATCCGAACATAGGAAGGAAAAACCTTGCGCCTACACCAGCGCTCCTGCGCAAACGAAACGGATTATAATCTTTGTAGTCGTACCATCCGTTTGCTGCTTCAAAAAAAGTTAAGCCGTAAATAGTACTGCTCGGGTTCGTGCTGAATGGATAGCGAAGTTCCAGGGTGTACTTATTAAAAATGGTAAAGAATTTAGAAGCCTGTTGTTGATCCGGGTTAACTTTTGGATCTGAATTATCATAGACCGGATAACCTCTGTGTGCTATAATATCATACCCTAAAATACCAAAGTTATTGGTAAGTCCTGCATCACCAACCTGGAACCGTTCAA
>JAYSYG010000350.1:0-1563 GCA_043716685.1 Sphingobacteriaceae bacterium
AAAAAAATGAACTAAAATGGATCGCATCACTGTAATTTTAACGAAAAAAATAAATTCTGGTATCTTGCAGGCTCTAACTTCTGCTGACAAAATCAAAAATGACCTTAGAAAGAAGACTGACATTTACAGATTCTAGTTGGTGTTTGGTTTGAGGAAGCATATACATTGCAGCTTTCGGCAACGTTTTAAAAACGGTTACGGTTTCATCAAGACTTACCATTTGATCTTTATCCGCGATTCCCAAAAGCAACGGTGTATTTAAAGTTTTTAAAACTTCGGCATTCAGAAATTCTTTTTGCCCGATCTCACGCATTAAATCTGCCGTTTTTTGAAGCAAGTCTTTCCAGAGATGACCATGTTTTGCCTCAAGTGATCTTGCAAATGCAGGAACTTTTTCCATTATCATCTCAGGGTTCAGCATCTTTGTTTCCTTTTCAATAGCTTCTGCGCTCCAGTTAAATTTTGTGCCAAGCGTTACAATGTTCCGTATAAGAGCCGGTTGTTTTGAGGCCAGATAAATGGCAATAAATCCTCCCATGCTATAACCAAAAACTGACGTGTTCTTTAAGTTATTTTCAAGGATAAAAATTTCAAGTTCCTCTGCAAATTGTCCAATGCCGAAAGAAGTGCCAAAAGCTGTGTTGGAATGCCCTGAAAAAGAAAAAGAATGTGTGCTGAAAGCTTCATTTTTCAAAGAGCATGAAAGCGGGTAAAGATCTTCTGCCGCACCTAAAGCGCCGTGAAGAAGGATGATATTTTTCATAAGTAATGTTAATGATTTTTAATTAGGCCGCAATACTGGCAATTTTTAAATATTTCACCCCGTCAATTGGGTCTTTTTGTTATTTTTACCTTTTAATTTCCTCTGTGCAAAAATCTAAAAAGTATACCAGGTGGCTTTGGATCCTTCTTATGGGACCCATTGCATTTATTGTTCTGCTCATTACCCTTGTCGGACTGGGTGTCTTCGGCTCACTTCCAAAAGTAGATGAACTCCTAAACCCTAAAAACAGCCTGGCAACCATTGTTTACAGTGGTGACATGAAGATTCTTGGAAAGTACTACCTCGAGAACCGTGTCAATGTGAATTTCCAACAATTAGATAAAGACCTTGTAAATGCACTTATTGCTACGGAAGATGCCCGTTTTCATGAACACAGTGGTGTCGATGCTAAAGCATTGGCCCGTATGGTTTTTTTAGGTGGCGGACGGGGTGGCGGAAGTACTCTCACCCAACAGCTTGCAAAAATGATGTTCCCGCGCGAAAAGCTGAGTAAACCTGAACTTTTGATCCGTAAGGTGAAAGAATGGATCATTGCTGCAAAACTCGAAAAGCTTTACACAAAAGAAGAACTATTATCTCTTTACCTGAATAAATTTGATTTTTTATATCTGGCCGTAGGAATAAAATCTGCAGCACAAATATATTTTAACCGTACACAGGACAGTTTAAAAATAGAACAGGCTGCAATGCTGGTTGGCATGGCAAAGAATCCTTCCCTTTTTAATCCTCTTAAACATAAAGATGCCACCATGCTGAGAAGGAATGTGGTAATGAGTCAA
>JAYSYG010000036.1:0-2513 GCA_043716685.1 Sphingobacteriaceae bacterium
ACGAGAGCCTCCTGCCTCTTACATTTTCTTCCGGGGAATACGCGGATTCATTAGATACAAGTAAAAGTATACCGGAACTCAACGCGCCTTATTTTCAAATAAAAGTAAATGCTTCGTTTCCTTTTTAAGGCGATACTCTTTCAAAATTTCGGCGAGGACATTGGCTGGCAAAGATGTTTTATCCTGAACAAAAATATAATCAATCTTGTCCACCACTTCGGGAGAAGAATTCCGAAGAAACTGGTTAAGCCTTGAATCATTAGAGGCTGTATAACCCTTCATGACTTCATCCTTCCATTTCAAAGGAAAATAAGAATTATTGCACTCATGATTTTCAAGGATCAGAACAGGCTTATTAATTCCCAAATAATTAGAATTGTGAGGCACTAACCAGTCTTTTGAATAATCGAGTGGTAAAATCACCGTATTTTCTTTTATACAGTTCTCTACAACCTTAATCTCTGTGACTCGCAGGCCTAATATCTCAAACGAATAATTATGCATTGTCAGAAGACTGTATTGTGAAAATAAAAGTATAAGAAATGACACCAGTGAAATCCAACCGGGATAATGAAATCCCGAACACCATACTATTAAAAATAAAAACACCATTAGATTTAACCGGATAGAAACAAATCCAGCTAAAGAGTCAGAGTCGGGTAATCTGAAATAAAGAAACAGGAATGCCACCAACATCAACAAAAAAGTATCCTGGAAACAGAATGCCTGAAAAAAAGAACGTAGCGTAGGTTTCTCTCCCAGGTCCTTATGAAACTGTTGGCTGCGGATGTATACAGCTATTGAAAACAAAAAGATGAAAACGAAAAACACATACATTGAATACATAAACTCCTCCCCTGGTAAATACCAAATAATGCCCCTGCACTGAGTGATCCATTGCAGGAGTTCACTTTTAAAAAGATACATTTTATTTTGAACTCCGGAAGTATGGGCAAAAAAACTCATTGTAAGCAGAAGGGGAACACTAAAAGCGAGAAAAAGAAATATTGATTTTTTAAGTACTTCTTTTACACGCTCTTTGTTAAAAATTATTCGGATACTATCCAGTAAATACAGGCATAGCGCCGTCATCCCAAGGCTTATAAACACAAAAATATGGCACAGATAACAAAGTAAAATTAACAGGGAGAGGAGAACAAACACGCCCGGGCGGAAAGGATATCTTTGGTACTGAATCAGAGTACCCAAAGCCATGAATAATATACTGGTACCGATATAAAAGTTGTAAAATCCCATGCATAATATAAATGTATATGTAAAAGGAAAGATCAAATAAGTAGTAAATATAGCCTCTGCATTTATTTTTCTTACGCAATAACGGAAACTTACAGGGAGCAGAACCAGGCAAAGGCCGATAAACAGCTTAGATGCAACTGCTCCTGAAAATACTGAAAGAAGGCCGGCTAGTATAACATGCCCTCCCCAGTTAGGAACAATCCAGTTATTAAACTCATAATACTGCGATAGAAACTCCGAATCACCCAAAACAAGTCCAGCAATCACCTTTGCATTGTATAAATGCGTAGGCCCGTCGACAGAATGAAAAAATGGCCGCTGTATAGCCGGGATTGCATTGAGGAGTACAAGAGAATAAAACAAGATCCACTCAAAACGAATAAAACGAAGACACCATGCCTCAAATCGACTCATGGTATCAAATATAAAAAAAAATCCTACTTGTTGATGAACGCTATTGTACAGGCAGCAATTTTGTTCAATACCTCCAAGAGCCTGTTTAAATTTTATTTAATTATTTTGTTATGTGTCTCTTTGCCTTCACCGCACAATCCGGCTCAAACACCTGCCAAGTGTTTACTCTGTTAATTTTTTCGGTGAATATTCCCGATTTTCGACTGCAAAAATTGCCTCGTTTAACTCTTGTTTATAATTTTTTAAAGTTCATAATTGAGTACTTCGCAATTCGGCTAAAAAAACACCATAACAATTCTGAAACATAAATTTTAACAGGCTCTACCTACAGATACATTTATTTTCAGAATAGCTCCTTACACCCCTTTTTTTAAAAATCTTCAAAGCTGATCTTATAGATAACTATTTAGTACATTAGTTTTAAAATTACTTCAGAACTCAAATGACATCCTTGAAACGCAGCGACTCTATCTTCGTGAGATCACTCCCAGCGATGCAAAAACCGCTTACGAATTAAATCCCGATCCGGAAGTTGTTCAGTACACCGGGGACGAAGCATTTACAAGTATTGAGGAGGCCCTCAATTTCCTGACGGTTACGATCATTATAAAAAATATGGGTTTGGCCGCTAGGCTGTTATAGATAGATCAAGCCGTGAATTCCTGGGTTGGTGCGGACTAAAATATACACCTGAACTTGATGCGTACGACATAGGTTTCCGTTTTTTTAAAAAGTACTGGGGTAAGGGATATGCTACAGAATCGGCAAAAGTTTGCCTGGAGGCAGGCTTTACAAAATTCGGGATGAAAACAATTGTTGGTCGGGCAATGCCCGAAAATAAA
>JAYSYG010000351.1:0-1554 GCA_043716685.1 Sphingobacteriaceae bacterium
TCATTACGGTAATTCTAATAGTATGAAAAACAATGACGTTTATTTTTTAAAATAAACGTCATTGTTTGTTTTAAATCTTAATTACAAACTCATTTTAAATGAATAGGTTCCAGAACCTACGTTGAAATAGGAACGATTACCCTCAGTCTTCTCAAATTTTATTTCTTTGAAGGACTGAATGGGCTTTCCATTTTCGGTTATAGTAGAAGATTTTGAAGTCGGGAAACCAATGGTAGCAGTTGCGTTAACCGGTATTTCCACCTTCATTACAAATGTATCACCAACTTTTTTCCATTCACTGACAATCAGTCCATAAGGTGACCGATAGGCTGCATGTACAAATTTTAAATCACCAGCCACCAAAGGGTTCATGATAATATGTTTGAAACCCGGTTGTTCAGCATCTCCTTTGATACCGGCTAAATTCTCATAATACCAGATAATCAGATCACCCAGCAACATGACGTGGTTTCCTGAATTCATCGAAGGATCGGCTGTGTTGCCATTCCAAAGCTCCCAGATTGTTGTTGCCCCCTGAGAAGCCATGTAGCCCCAGCTGGGGTAATCTGTGTTGGTGGCGAGCTTGTAAGCGATATCAGGACGGCCGTATTGTGTGAGCAAACGCATCGTCCATTGAGCGCCAACCAATCCTGTGCTGATATGTCCGTTAAAATCTTTCTCGGTTTTGCTTACAATATTTTCGAAAACACTTGTTCTGTTTTCAGCAGGTACCAATCCATAAGCGAGTGAAAGCAAGTTGGCCGTGGCTGTATTGTTTGCGTAATAGTTTAAAGTAGTGTTATAGAATTTGTCATTGTATGCCTTATAAACGATTGCAGCCAGGTCGTTATATTCTTTTGCATCAGCAGGTTTGTTGAGCAAATTAGCAAAACGTTCCATTAAGGTTAACATATTGTAATAGTATGTGGTGCTTAATACTTCACCACTTGTTTTACGGGAGGGGTCAACAGAATGTATTAATTTAGGCGTTTCAGGTGGCATACACCAGTCACCGTAAGTATCTTTAATCAGGATGCCGTCTTTCAAATACTTTCCTTTCATATACATAACCCATTTTTTAAATGAATCATAATGTGTGCGAATGGGATCAATATTCGCGTATTGATCGTATAGCATGTTGGATATAATCAGATAAGCTCCCGGCCATGTAACATTATCACTGTTAATAGGCCAGTAGGTTGGCGCAACATCCGGAACACTGCCATCATTACGCTGTGCATCTTCAATATCCTGCATCCATTTGGCATAAAGATTGCCATTATCAAAAATAAAACTTTCACCTTTAGAACCCATTGCGCGGTCACCCAGCCAGCCCTGACGCTCATCCCGTTGCGGACAATCAGTTGGGATGCTCCGGTAATTTCCACGAATACCCCAATAGGCATTTTTGTAAATCGTATTAATTGTTTTATTAGATGACGTAAATGACCCGGTAGTTTGCATATCGTCATAGACTACCCGTCCATCCATATCATATAGATCAGGCTTCCCCGGATACCCTTTGACCTCAACAAAACGGAAACCATGATACGT
>JAYSYG010000352.1:0-1554 GCA_043716685.1 Sphingobacteriaceae bacterium
CAGTTCTCCTTTTTTGCACAAACGGAAGTAAAGGACGAATCCCGTATCTTCCGCTCCAGTTCATCCGACACAGCCTTTCTTCATCTCGAATTAAAGCAGGCGGATTATGATAGCAGGAAGAACCACTTACCTTACTATCTTATCGCCAAAACAACAGATTATGATCAAATAGCTACACCGGCTTTGGTCGTTAAAAAAATACGACTTGTCGAAGCACAACACGCAAGTGCAATAAAAAAATATTTTTCAAATTTTGTTGGAAAAAACTTTGAGACAGAAAAAATTGGTAGTCTTTGTAAAAACCAAAATCTCAATCATTATAAATTATTTCCGTTTCGGCTGAACGCTTCAAATCAACTCGAAGAGCTTATTGCCTATGACGTAAGCTGGCAGGTTACTCCAACTAATAATTCTGCAGCAAGAGAAGCATCATCTTTTGCCGGAACTTCTGTTTTATCTGCTGGCAACTGGTACAAAATAGGTGTAACACAAACAGGCATACACAAATTAACCAAAACCTTTTTTAATAGTATAGGTATTAACACAAATACCCTCGATCATACTAAATTAAGGGTGTACGGAAATGGCGGCAAAATGCTACCTGAACGTAATAAAGATTTCAGGTACGACGATCTTATTGAAAATGCAATAAAGGTAGTTCTCAACGCTGATGGTACATTTGATTATGCACTTTTTTATGCAACCGGTGCAACCGAATGGGTAAAGACTTCTTCGAATGCCGGATTAAAATTCCGCGCTACAAAAAACCTGTATAGCGATACAAGTTTTTATTTTATTAATGTAGACCAGGGTGCCGGGAAACGGATAAGCTCCCGTTCTTCTCTTTCTCAAATCCCCGACGCCACAACGACTTCCTATGATTATTTTAACCACCACGAAGAAAACGTTCTTAATTTCGGTAAAAGCGGAAGGGAATTTTATGGTGAGTATTTTGACCTTACCAATTCGTATAGTTTTTCATGGTCCGACGGTGATTTTACTAACGATACTATTATTGCAGAAGTGACAGTAGCTGCTTTGTACAAGGATACTACTTTATTCGCTGTAACCGGTAATGGTTTAAATTTTTACGCTGTTACAAAAGATGTCCAGCTCAACACATACGCTCCGTTCGCCGCTGCTGTAACACGCAGTAGCAAAGTGAAGAATGCTGCACCGGGTTCTGATATTAATCTTACCGTTTCTAAATTAACTGCAAAAAGTGTTGGCTGGCTCGATAAACTTACCGTAAACGCGAGAAGTTCTCTTAATCTTAAGAACAGGCAGTTTTCGTTCAGGGACAGCCGGGTAACAGGTGCTGGCAAAACATGTGATTTTTTAATTACAAACTCTTCCAATTCTACATTTAATTTGTGGAATGTGACTGATAATTTAAATCCCGTAGAACAGGAATATTCTGTAAATGGTTCTTCGCTCGATTTTATAAGCCGTGTAGATTCCCTGAATGAATTTTGTATTGCACCGTCTAACGACTACTTTACTCCCATTTTTGTTGGAAAAGTAATTAACCAGAATCTTCATAGTATTACAAAA
>JAYSYG010000353.1:0-5001 GCA_043716685.1 Sphingobacteriaceae bacterium
TCAGGTCCTTTGCCAATAGTTCCAAAATATTTTTGTGCCATTGCCAGCACCTCTTCTGTTTTTACATCGCCGGCTACCGTTAAAACGGCATTGTTTGCACCGTACCAACGCATATAAAAACGTTTTAAGTCATTTACATCCACCCGGTCAAGATCTACTATGTAACCAATGGTTGTCCAGCTATATGGATGTCCTTGCGGATAAAGCGCCTCTCCAATCTTTTCACCTACCAGGCCATAAGGAGCATTGTCGTAACGCTGACCCCTCTCGTTCTTAACAGTAGCGCGCTGTACTTCAAATTTAAGCTGAGTTACCGAATCAAGTAAAAAACCCATTCTGTCTGCTTCCAGCCAAAGCATTTTCTCTAATTGATTGCCTGGTACAGTTTCAAAATAATTCGTTCTGTCGGTATTGGTTGTGCCATTTAACGTTCCTCCGGCCTCTGTAATTATTTTAAAATGCTGCTCGTCTGCCACGTTCTTGGAGCCCTGAAACATCATATGCTCAAAAAAATGTGCAAAACCGCTACGCCCTTGTTGTTCACGCGCGCTCCCAACATGGTAGGTAACATCCACATAACAGATCGGATCACTGTGATCTTCATGGATAAGAATTGTTAAACCATTTGCCAGTTTGTAGCGTTTATAAGGAATAACGATTTCGTTACCTGTTTTTTTCACCTCTTCAACAAATACAGGTTTTGAACCGTTTGCAGCAGAATTAACAGTAGATTTTTGAGCATTTACCTGTAAGAAATAAGAAAACAGGAAAGCGCCAAGGATAACTTTTTTTTGCATGGAATTTTTTTATTTCCGGCAAATATAGAGTAGAAATCCGCAATATAATATGTTTATCCGCTAAAACGTTTTAAAACAATTTAACACGCTTCTGAAAAATCATACTGAATTGTAATTACCTTTGCAGTATAACAAAACACTAATCATGTATCCTGAAGCAATTGTAACCCCCATGAAAGCCGAATTAACAACCGCCGGCTTTTTAGAATTAATAAATCCTGAAGATGTGGATAAAGCGATTCAGAACGAAGGAACCGTTTTAATGGTTGTGAACTCTGTGTGCGGATGTGCTGCAGGTGCTTGCCGCCCGGGTGTTAAGAAAAGCCTTGAAAACATTAAAAAACCTTCAAAACTGACCACCGTTTTTGCGGGATATGATGTAGATGCCGTTAACCAGGCAAGGAAGCATTTCAGCCCATACCCACCAAGCAGTCCGGCTATTGCTTTATTTAAAAATGGAGAATTGGTGCATTTTATTGAGCGTCACAACATCGAAGGACACAATGCCAACGCTATTTCAGAACACCTGAAAGCAGTTTACGACGAATTTTGCTAAAAAATACATAAAAAAATAGATAGAGGCGCTTTTTTTGCGCCTTTTTTTATTTACAGTTGTTAGCGATAATTTTTTATTTTTGTGATCAAACCATTATGACAATCAAATACTACACTTATGAAAACTGTAAAAATCATTATAGCCTGTTTATTAATTGCCTTTGCAAGTACAACGTTTACGAATTGTAAGGAAGAAGAAAACAAAGGGAATCCTTTGGCAGACAGTCTTAAGAATGCCAATGGTGAATTATCAGGACAACTTAATGAAAAATCGGCTGCCCTCCAGGAGTTTATTGAATCGTTCAATGAGATCCAGGAAAATCTGAATGCCATCAAAGAAAAAGAGAAAATTGTAGCCAATGTCAGCAGCAGAGGTGATGTAAAAAATAAGGGCAACCAGATCAAAGAAGACATCCAGGCCATATATGACCTCATGGCTAAGAATAAAAACAGGATCAGCTCACTTACCACAAAACTAAAACAAAGTAATTTAAAGCTTTCAGGAATGGAAAAGATGATTGAAAATCTTCAAAACACCCTTACCTTAAAAGACGAAGAGATCGCCGAGCTGAAAACAAGAATGGAAGGATTAAATATTGAACTCGCCAACCTTAATACAAATTATAAAGTTGTGGAATCTGAAAGTGCGCAAAAATCAGACATGCTTAACACCGCTTATTATACCATTGGCACCAAAAAAGAACTTCAGGAAAAAAAGGTGATCTCTAAAGAAGGTGGATTTATTGGCTTAGGAAAATCTACAAAGGTGAGTACTGACTTTAATAAGGAGTATTTTACGAAAATAAACATCGAACAAACGACCATGATCAATATCGGCGCTAAAAAAGTAAAGCTTTTATCCACCCATCCAAGTAATTCATATAAGCTTATTGGCGAAAAACCAATTGAAAAACTTGAAATCCTGAATGCAAAAGAATTCTGGGGTGCTTCAAAGTATCTTGTTATTGTAATAGACTAACACACTCCATTTTAAATTTATTTCGAAAAGGCTTCTGAAAAAGAGGTCTTTTTTATTGATTTTAATCAATAAAATTATTTACTCCACAAACTCAAACGCTCTTTCTACAAACTCCCACAGTCATTCTACAAATTCAAAAAATATTTTGTGCTTTTTTTTTTGATTTCTATTTTACAAAACATACTTTTACCGAAATAATTTAACCCTATAAACAATATGAAAAAAGTTTTATTAGTTGCTGCAGTAGCATGCTTCACGTTAGTGTCATGCAAAAAAGATTACACATGTACTTGTACTTACACACCAAATGGTGGTTCTTCTCAAACCTACACGTTCGATATGAAAGATGTGAAGAAAAAAGATGCGAAAGATGCTTGTAATAAATTAGGCTCATCTTATATTTCTCAAGGTGGAAGCTGCGATTTCAAATAATCAAAAATCACTTTTAAAACCGCTCCCGAAAGAGCGGTTTTTTTATTTCCACTCTTTCCCATTGATAATAACTGTATCAATAAGATCACTTCCAAACGCGTAGGGCAAATACCCATAACTGCTGATCGCTTTGGTAACAATAACATTTGCCTTTTTGCCAGGGCTGATTGTGCCAACTTCCTTTTCCATCTGCATCGCATAGGCACTATTTAAAGTAACTGCATTTATCGCCTCTTCCGGCGTAAGTTTGTACTGGATACACGCAAGACTCATCATTAATTTCATGTTACCACTCGGACTGCTTCCCGGATTGTAATCACTTGCAAATGCAATAGCAAGACCTGCATCGATCATCTTCCTGGCCGGAGGTAATTGTAAATTTAAGAACAAAGCAGCTCCAGGTAATATAGTAGGCATGGTGTTATTTTTACCAAGTAATTCTATATCTGCATCACTGCAAAATTCAAGGTGATCAACACTTATGGCGCCACATTCTACTGCTGTTTTAATTCCATTAGTATGGCTGAGCTGCTCTGCGTGAACCTTGGCAACCAACCCGTGTTTTTTTCCTGCCTCAAGAATTTGTTTGGTTTCAGCCGAATCAAAATACCCTTTCTCACAAAACACATCCATAAAATCGGCCAGCTTTTCTTTTTCAATTGCAGGCAGCATTTCTTTAATGATCAGGTCGATATAACCCTGTTTATTATTTTTGTACTCCACAGGAATGGCATGTGCTCCAAGAAATGTTGCCTTTACGGGAATCCAATCCAGTTGTTTTAAACGACGGATAACCCTTAATATCTTTAACTCACTTTGCAGATCTAATCCATAGCCACTTTTGATCTCAACAGATCCGGTTCCTTGTTTAATTATTTCAATAAGTCGATCTTTCGATTGCTCAAAAAGATCATCTTCTGTTGTTTCACGCAGCTTTTTTGCTGAATTCAGGATTCCCCCTCCCCTGTTTGCAATATCCTCATAGCTCAGACCGTTGATCCTGTCCACAAATTCCTGCTCCCGGTTTCCTGCGTATACAATATGGGTGTGACTGTCTGCAAAACACGGCAGAACAAGTTTTCCACTACAATCAATTACTTCCAGGTCTTTCCAATCTGTAATACCGGGAAAGTCTTCCATTGACCCGAAATCTACTATTAATCCATTCTCACAAGCCAACCAGGCGTTCTCAATGCAAGGGAGTTGTTTCATTTCTGCTCCCTTTAATTTTACGGGGGAATTCTCATAAACACTCACCAGGTTCTTAATATTCTTTAAAAGAAGTTTTTGCATACTAAAAATATAATTTCTACGTTAACGTTTCAATAGCCAGGCACTAGATGCATTGCATATTCAAGGAACCGAAGGTATTAAAAACTGTTTTTAATTCTAAATTTAAATTTCATGAAAGCTCAAAAGCAAATCACGATTTTACTGGCAGCACTTATTTTCACAGCCAGCGCGCAGGACAGCTCCCTTGTTAAAAAAAAACCGTTAAGGCCTCATGAAATTGGATTCAGTGCTTCTACTGCATTTTTTTTCTTGTCGGGCGTTACTGATTACAACGAAAGGTACACGAATGTAACCTACCGCTACTTTTTTAAAGAGAAACAGGCCCTGAAAGTGTTTACAGGAATTAATATGTTTAATCCTGAAAATAGAACAAAATCAGAGTTGCGCTCTGTTAGCCAATCGAGCCTTTATGCGAATACGGAAAAAAAAACACCTTCTAATTTCCAGGTAGGTATAGGATATGAATATGTGCTCGGTAAAGGAAAACTAAAACATGTAATTGGTTTAGACCTTTTGTATAATAATAAATTCGAAAAAGAGCAATTCTATTACAGCGAATCTAAAGACACGGTAGATTCAAAAGGGAATCACTTCAGAAATTTTAACAGGCTGGATACCGGTGCTTATTTAAAAACAAATAATTACGACAAGTTCGGTTTAAACCTGAATTATTCATTGCGTTACAGACTCTCTAAAAATTGGGTAATTACAGCTGGTATGTTGATCTCTTATAGAACTTACAGGCGAAAAGATAAGTATGGTACTTCTACCGTAAGCGAAGGCAATTTTAATGGGATCATCTCCGATGTAAGTGTTTTTTATACCTTTTAAGTAGGAACCTCCAGTTCGAACCAAAGAAGTCGATCACGATGTCCGTTCGAGCGAAGTCGAGAACCAACCACACAAATAAATACACTGTCCGTTCAAGTAGCTTTTGCCTGGTTC
>JAYSYG010000354.1:0-1549 GCA_043716685.1 Sphingobacteriaceae bacterium
ATGCTCAGAAACTGGACAGGGGAAAATACCGAAGAATTATTCTACGAACTTTGTGATGAATATGGTATGCTTGTTTGGAATGATTTCTGGCTTTCTACAGAGGGTTATAATCTTAATCCGTTGGATAACAAACTCTTCCTGGATAATGCAGCAGATGTTATTAAGCGGTTTCGTAACCATCCGTCGATTGTTATTTGGTGCCCTCGAAATGAAGGGTATGCTCCAGAGGGATTAGAAAAGGAACTTGCACAGCTGGTGTATGAAAATGATGGAACCCGTCATTACCAAGGTAATTCAAGGTATTTAAATCTCCGTCCGAGTGGTCCGTGGCACTATTTAAAAGATTCTAAAGATTATTTTACCAAAATTGCCGAAGGTTTTAATACAGAATTGGGAACTCCGTCAATTCCGGAAGCAGCTACCATTCGAAAGATGATGGCGAAGGAAGACACCTGGCCAATAGGAGATGTTTGGTATTACCATGATTTTCATGAAGGGCAGAAAGAATATGTAAAGGCAATTGATTCTTTGTACGGGAAAGCAGAAAGCCTGGATGATTTTAGTAAAAAAGCACAGCTAATTAACTATGATAGCCACCGGGCAATGTTTGAATCATGGAACAGTAAAATGTGGAATAAAACTACAGGGTTACTTCTATGGATGACACACCCCGCTTGGCCAAGTACCGTATGGCAGGTTTATTCTTCAGATTACGATACATATGGAGCTTACTATGCTTCAAAAAAAGCATGTGAACCTGTACATATTCAAATGAATCTTCACGATAATAAGGTTATTGTTTGTAATACTTCTTTGGGTACATTTAAAGAAACAGTTGCAAATCTGTCTTTATTTGATTTATCTGGAAATAAAATCTATCAAAAAGAACTGAAAAAAGATATTGCCGAAAATCAGGTAAGTTATTTTTTCACTCCTGAGCTACCAGGGATTTTGCCAGATATTTATCTGTGTCGCCTTACTTTAACAGATAAAGCGGGAACAGTTATTTCGCACAATGATTATTGGAAAACGGCTAACGGAAGTGATTTTAAAAAACTTAACCAATTGCCCGAAAGTAAATTGGAGTTTAAAATAAATGATATTTCAAATGGGAATGTATCATTTACCCTTACCAATACTTCAGATGTTATATGTTTAGGAATTAAGCCTGCTATTTCAAACAAAGGCAATGGAAATATACTTCCTGCATATTTTTCAGACGGTTATTTTAACTTGTTACCAGGCGAAGTAAAACAGCTTTCTATCGCTTATGATATTAAAGAAAAATCGGCCATTAAGCTAATGATAAGAGCTTTTAATTTTACAGAAAAAGAATTTTCTGATAACAGTTTTACTCTTAATAAGTAACAAGTTGAAATTTGAAGACCAAGTTTGGGGCTCCATATACGCCAGAAAGACCATTCACTATTTCGTATCTGGAGCACCAAATTCAAAGGCATTCCATATGGCGCTCTAATGGACAAAAGTGGAAGCTTTATGCCTCCTAAAACCAGCTTCCTGGACAGGAGTTAAAAATACATTTGCTTAT
>JAYSYG010000355.1:0-1548 GCA_043716685.1 Sphingobacteriaceae bacterium
CAGCAACATTGAAGATTACGAAAAAATCATGAACCAATAAATTATCGCTATGACTAAAACAGAATTGATAAAAGAACAATGCAAACAGTTAAATTTGACGGCTTTGTCAACTCATCTTGAAAGTGTGGTGGCGCAGGCAGAAAAGAATCAAACCAGTTATTGGGAGCTTATTAAAATGCTTATGGATAAAGAAATCAACTTCCGAAAGGAAAAAGACCTTGAGAGAAGAACCCTGCAAGCCAGGTTGCCGTTGAGTTACAATCTGGATCTGTATGACTTTAGCGTTTCTAACGGGTTGGAGAAGCAACAGCTAAACCAGCTTCGGGAACTCCACTGGATCGAGCAAAATTTTAACATCATATTGATGGGTCCCAGCGGAACAGGTAAAACGCACATAGCTGCCGGGCTGTGTTTTGATGCTGTGGAAAAAGGGTACAGAGCATATTTTATGACCATGGAGAGCCTTGTTAAGGTGTTAAAAATGAAAGATATTACCCGTAAGGCTGCAGTGGAATACAAACGCATCATGAAGTCTCATCTGCTTGTGATTGATGATATCATGATGTTCCCGGTAACACAGCAGGATGCAGTAAGCTTCTTTAACCTGATCAATGATCTGCACGAGAGGACTTCACTCATTATCACTACCAATAAATCGCCCAAGGAGTGGGCCGATGTACTTAAAGATACCGTTTTAACAACCGCCCTTTTGGACAGAATTTTGTACCGATGCGAAATTATTAAATTAACCGGTAACAGCTACCGGATGGAGAACAGAAAAAACATTTTTGAAAATAAAATAAACACTAAAATTTAACCTATTTTTGACTTCAGAATCATACATCCTTACATTCCGAAAAACAAGCATATTTACTTTCTGGTAACACTTAATGCTTCATTCATAAGAATTTTCCTGTCGAGCGATTAAGAAAAAGATCTTATTAATAGTATCAAGCATCCGTGAAAAAGACGATTAATAAGGAACCGCTGATGAATTGTCAAAACATAAAAAAAATCATCAAACCTAGCGTAAACCTAGCGTAAAAGAAAAAACCACCTACCGAATAATCTGTAAGTGGTTGATTTATTGGGTGGTCCCACCTGGGCTTGAACCAGGGACCTACTGATTATGAGTGTTATCAATTGGTCTTCAGACTTTTCCACTGATTTGTATTACTTTTCATTATCAGTTATTTACTAAATACGTTTATCATACATTATCACTGGTATTCCCAAAACGTAGCGTGAAACGTAGCGTGTTTTTTTATAGTAGAACCGCATTGATTTTAAAGGTTTTTTCGGCTTCCATGCTCGCTAAGTAATGTTCGGTGACAACAGAATTGGAGTGACCAAGCATCTCACCGATGTCGTCACGTGATACGCCTGCTCGATTAAGAGTTGTGGCATAACAATCCCTCGCTTTACTCAAGTTCAAAGGAACGGAAAGTTTCAATTGCTGCGCTATTTTCTTCAGGTTTCTATTGATTTGCTGTTTAACCTTATGGTTTTTGTTCTCGAAAGTGCTTTCTGTATATCCCTCCCTCAACA
>JAYSYG010000356.1:0-15073 GCA_043716685.1 Sphingobacteriaceae bacterium
GCCCTGCCTGGGAGCAATACGATTGAAGTGCTTGTTGAAAGCGGCGAAGTCCATTTTTATACTTCATCCAACAAAGGACTTAGTTTGGTGAAGGGTGAAAAAGCACTTTACAACAAAAGCACCAGGCAATTCACAAAAAGCGTTCCTGATCCTGTAGAGAACACTGCAAGCTATAAATCAAAAGTGTTCCAGTTTAAAGCAAATACCTTGCGCGAAGTGATCAGGCAGGTGAATGAAGTGTACGGCAGCAATATTCTGCTTGGTGACGAGCGGCTTGGTAATTGCCGCTTGTCGGTAATGTTCAACGATGAAAACATTGACACCGTGATAGAGATCATTGCAGAGACGCTTGATCTTGAAGTGGAAAGAACCGGTGAAAAAGTAGTATTCAAAGGCCAGCCCTGCGCTGAATAATACATGAAAAAGCGTGCGTTCATCTTCCTGCTTGTACTCGGTTACAATCTTTGTCTGGCACTTACACCACCGCTGGAGCGCGAAGTGAACTTATCTCTCAGTAACGAACGGTTTAGTAATGTTCTGATTAAGATCCAGGAACAAACGGGTCTTGTGTTTTCCTACAAGCCTAGCATTGTAGATGGGATAGCCCCGGTATCAATACAGCTCAAACATAAAACAGTGCGTGAAGCGCTGGCATTGATGCTTCCAAAAAGCGTGACCTATAAAGCCAAAAACAATTACATTATACTTAAAGAAAAACCAGAGGAAATAAATCCGAAGAAGACCGAGATCAGTGGCTATGTGTATGATAAAGAAACCGAGCAAAAAGTTGCAAACGTTACCATCTACGACAAAGAAAGCCTGCAATCCGTTACTACTGATGAATACGGTTTTTATTCTATCAGCGTTCCCAGCACCAACGAAAAAATCAGTATCAATAAAGACAATTACCAGGATACCATTCTTTCTTTAACGTATTTAAAAGAGAACAAGATCAATAATATAACACTCTCACCCATAAGCGAAGCCAGGCGCAGGCAGGACTCCATTCGTTGGAAAGACAGGTTAAAGGACATCGGGCTTTATACAAATACGGCGTATAAAAAATTCAAGGGATTTGTAAATACCATCAACGTTCGGGATACGATCACACGAAATGTTCAGGTTTCTTTATTCCCTTTTATAGGAACCAATCATAAATTATCGGGAAATGTTGTAAATAAACTTTCTTTTAATGTATGGGGTGGATTTGCAAGAGGTGTGAAAGGTTTTGAAATTGCGGGCCTTTTTAATATTGACCGTGAAAATGTAATAGGTACACAGCTTGCGGGAGTTTTCAATATTGTGGGAGACACCGTTAAAGGGACTCAATTGGCGGGTTATTTTAACATCACCGGAAATTACATGAAGGGTTTCCAGGCCGCAAGTCTTATGAATCTTAATAACAGAGGTATGAAAGGCGTTGGCCTCGCAGGCCTAATGAATATTAGTAATTCGGTAAGAGGTGTGCAAATAGCAGGTATTGGAAATTTAAATGATACTTTAAAAGGCATTGCCGTAGCCGGATTATTTAATGTAACAGATTTTGGAAATAATGCCGCGCAGATTTCCTGTTTATTTAATAACCAAAAAAAGGGAAGCGCTTCTTTGCAAATTGCCGGCTTATTTAATACGGCGGGTTATTTAAAAGGCGTACAAATTGCGCCATTTAACTTTGCAGATTCAGCTGTAGGAGTTCCCATCGGCTTTTTCAGTTTTGTAAAAAAGGGTGTACATCAAATAGAATTTAGTGCGGATGAGTTGTTCTCTTCCAATATTTCCTTCCGCACCGGTGCACCTGCTTTTTACAATATTTTCAGTATTGGATTTGCATCACGTTCTACAAAAAATTTAACGCAACTGGGTTATGGTATAGGAACTTCCTTTAGGATTAAAAACAAATTCCGCAGCGATATTACTGCAAGTATGCATCACATAAGTAAAGGCGGCTTTTACTTTGCAACCAATGAAATTTACCAGGTGTATTGTGGATTAGAATATAAAGTGAGGAAAAAGTTCTCACTGGCAGCTGGTCCTACTTTTAATGTGTTAATGAGCGATGCTCTTTTACCGGATTATCAAACCTACCAAAGTATAATGCCATACACGGTATTTAATACTACCAACCCGTATGATTTCAACTTTAAGGGTTGGATAGGAGGAAAAATTGCGCTGAGATTTTTGTGAGGATCATAACTACAGACGACCTGAACCTTGTTTCCGCCTAAAAGAACCCACCTAATTTCCTGGAACGGAAAAAAATTAACCACATAGATTCATATTACATAGAAAAAGAAAAGACCACATAGAAATGTTTCCCGCGAAACATTTATTCTATGAGACACTAAGCAGGTTGTATATTTTATGCTTCCTGTGTGGTTCAATTTTACTCACTTTTATTTTAAACACATAGAAACATAGGATAAACTAAACGCAATAAAACTTCCGGTCATTCATTTGAAATTTCGCTTCGAATTCTAAGGCTCCTTTATTTAAACTCTTATTCATAAGCTTATGTCGAATCGGTATTAAATTAACAACAGGTAACGCAAACCTGAAATAAATAAACCGGAATAGCAGATCGTCAGTAGGGGTATTTTCCTTTTATGTTGTCATACTTGCACAACATACAAACATGAAATATTTAAAATTTATCGCGATTGCCATAGTAGCTATGGTAACAGGTTTAAAAGCACAAAAAGATTCAACTGGCTATAAGGAAAGACCTTTTCAGTTCACATTTATTACGCCATTGGGAACGAATGGCATCGAGTCCTACAAAATAAGCAATAAGGTTTCTCTTAACTTGCTGGTGGGTGTTTCGCGGGGATTAAACGGTTTTGAGGCAGGCTGCATTGCGAACGTTATCTTAAAGGATGTAAAGGGTATACAGTTCGCGGGTTTTGCCAACGTGGTTTTAGGAGACGTTCACGGAGCGCAGTTTGCGTCTTATTTTAATTATTGTGGCAAAGATGTGAAGGGCGCTACTTTCGCTGGTCTGGGGAATGTGAGCCTGGGTGAGCTTCACGGTGGCCAGTTTGCCGCAGGTTTTAATTTTAACCGGAAGGGGGGCAGTGGTGTACAAATAGCCGGCCATTCAAATGTTATACTCGGAAATTTTAAAGGTAGCCAGATTGCATCGGTGGCAAATATTGCCATTGGTAATGTAGAAGGAGCACAGATCAGTGCCTTGGTAAACGTTGCGAAAAAAGTAAAAGGGGTACAGATCGCTCTTATAAATATTGCTGATTCGGTGGATGGTGTTACAATTGGCTTGCTGAACATTGTAAAAAAAGGTAAACATCAATTTGAATTTTCCGCGGATGAGTTATTCTATACGAATATTTCTTACCGCACCGGCACAAATGCTTTCTATAATATTTTTACGACAGGACTTAAACCCGGTTCCAAAAACAATCTCTGGAATATTGGTTATGGTGCCGGAACATCGTTCAGACTGAAAGAGAAATTTCGCGGGGATATAAGTGTCACCGCACATCATATTAGCAGCGGTGGTTTCTATTGGGGAACAAGTGAACTGGTGCGCCTGTATTGTGGAGTGGAATACAAAATAGCAAAGAAATTTTCCCTCGCGGCCGGTCCGACATTTAATGTTTTTATGAGCGATGTTTTACTCACCAAACAGGAAAGCAGCCGGCAAATTGCACCTTATCATACTTTTGATCATACGACCTTTGATGATTTTAACCTGAAAGGCTGGATAGGAGGAAAAATTGCGCTGAGGTTTTTGTAATCTCACGGTTCAAAGGCCACAGATTTTGCAGATTGCACAGACTGATAAACCAGCGTTAACGATGCTGGTTTTTTTATTTATATCTGCGTAATCTATGATTTCTATGGCTATTGCATCTGGCGATCCATTCGTCTGAGCTACTTCAAAAAACCAAATAAAATAATTCGTAACAATCAATAATCAGAGTAGGGGTAAGTTCTTTTACTCTTGTCTTCTTAGTATAAATCCAAAACATGACACAATTCCTCGTATTTCTGGCACTTGCCCTCATAGTGAGGATTATTTCAAGAAAAGCAATAAACGAATTATTTGAAGATTAAATTACTAAATGCCAGCGCCAGGGACTTGAAAGGTTTAGTTCTTCCCGACCTTTTCGGTCGGGAAAACCGGAGCGAAGCGAAGCCTGCAGAGGCCCGCCCGGGCGCCCAAATAAAAATGGAACGCAATAAGATTAAAAAAGAAATAAGAATACAATGAAAAATTTCAGAAATACACTAATTGCCTTATTTATAACCCTTAATTTAGCTGTACAGGCCAAATGGCCGGGGAGTTCTTTTTTAACAAGCACTAAAATGAATCATACACTACTTTTTAGAAATATGAGTACTGGTTTTGTGCAAAAGGATAAAAGCCAAAAGTGTGAGTCAGCTCTTTTTGTTTTTGTACCAGCGGTGCAAATGGATAAAGGCTGGATTACCTTGCTTACGAAAAAGACAGAAAGCGGTGTTGTTCGCCTTCTTAACCTTGACTTTAAGGTAAAATTCAGGTTAAACAGAAATATGAACATTATTTTCTCCTATAATTAATTTTTTAGCAATAGGGGTAACTACTTAGATCATTGTCATAAGCATATAAAACAAAAAGTATTTAAACTAATAAAATTCAGAAAAAACAAGAGCCATGAATAAAGCATTAAAATTAATACTGGTTATAACTCTCATTAGCTTCTTTTCTCAATCGTGTCGCAAGGGTGGACCATTTGGAATAAAAGGTAAGGGAGAAAATGTTACAGAAATAAAAAACCTCACTGGGTTTGATAAGATCCATCTGTCTATTGACGCAGATATTTATTACACACAGGATTCCGTCTATAAAGTTGAAATTACCGCCCAGCAGAATATTCTGGCGGTTTTAAAGGTAGAAGTGCAAAATAACACGCTTACGTTTGATTACAAGAGAAATGTCTGGGATCATAAGAAAGTTAAAATTACAGTTCATTCTCCAAATATGAATGAATTAAGTATAAGTGGCAGTGGTGACATTATCGCCCAGAATCTCCTCACTACAAATACACTTGAACTTAGTATCAGCGGTTCAGGAAATGTGAACATACCTGCCTTAAACGCAAAAAGCCTGAAAGCCACCACCAGCGGAACCGGTGATGTAAAGATCTCGGGCGGTTCTGTGACAGGCGAAACACTTAACATTAGTGGTACCGGCAACATTGACAATGAGAAACTACAAACCGAAAGCGCTACCGTAAAAATCAGTGGCTTAGGCAATGTAACTGTGAATGTAACTGAAACCCTTGATGTGAATATTTCCGGCAGCGGAGATGTCAGGTACAAAGGAAAACCAACTGTAAAATCCAGCATCAGCGGCACTGGTAAACTGGTCCATCTTGATTAATTAATCTCGCAACACGTCAGAATATAATTTAACGCGGTTTACTCAATTTAAAAATTGAACGGATCCGTATAGGAAAATTGTGTCCGAAAATTAAAAAATAATAAACGATGAATTCAAAGACTATTCTTTTAATCCTTTTGCTAACTGTTTTAGTTTCTAAAGTAGCAGTGGCGCAAACAATCTCGCAGACCGTACGCGGAACTGTAGTCGATAAAATTTCGCAAACGCCAATTCCGGGAGCTATTGTTGTAGTAATAAATTCAACACCCTTGCTGGTAGCAACAGCAAATGAAAATGGTGAATTTAAACTCGTAAATGTTCCTGTTGGCAAGCAAAGTCTGAAGATCACTTACCTCGGTTATAAGGAGGTTATGATGCAAAACCTTTCTGTGAATGCCGGGAAGGAGTTGGTTCTTACGGTAGGAATGGAAGAAGATGCGACTAAAATGGAAGAAGTGGAAATAACGGCGAAAGTAGAAAAGAATAAACCCTTGAATGAAATGTCAGCCGTAAGTACCCGCGCTTTTTCGGTGGAGGAGACACAAAAATTCGCGGCAGCGGCAAACGATCCGGCGCGTATGGCGCTTGCTTTTGCAGGTGTTGTTTCGGCAGGAGATGGAAATAATAATATCTCCATTCGGGGTAATTCACCAAACGGACTTTTATGGCGTATGGAAGGCGTTGAGATACCGAACCCCAATCATTTTTCCAATGTTGGGACTTCGGGCGGTGGGATCTCTATTTTAAGTTCTCAGTTATTGAATAACTCTGATTTTTCGACGGGTGCGTTTGCGGCGGAATATGGGAATGCTTTGTCAGGAGTTTTTGATCTTAAATTGCGTAAGGGTAACAATCAGAAACGGGAGTACACGGTGCAACTGGGTGTTCTTGGTTTGGATTTGGCAGCGGAAGGTCCTTTTAAAAAAGGCTACGGTGGGTCTTACCTGATCAATTACAGATATTCTACCCTTTCAGTACTTGGGAAAATAGGAGTGCCTTTGGGAGATGCCATTACCAATTTCCAGGATCTTTCGTTTAATGTTTCTCTGCCTTCAAAGAGGTTAGGCACTTTTACTGCATTTGGTTTTGGAGGCTTAAGCGATCAGACGGCTTATGCGAAGAAAGATTCTTCCTTATGGGACGAAGATAGTTTTTACAGGAGCAATTCAAAATTTTACGCCAATACCGGAGCCGTTGGATTAACGAATACACGTTTGTTCGCCAATCAATCCTATTTAAAAACGGCTCTTGTTTTTTCAGGCAGCAGGAATGGGTATTATCAGGATCGCCTGGAAAGTGATTACAGTACCTTTACAAGGGAATACCAGCAGAAATACGATCAGACAAAAATTACGGCATCTACTGTTTATACACAAAAAATAAATGTAAAGAGTAATATACGTGGAGGGCTTATTCTCAATCAGCTGGGGTATAGCCTGAAACAAAATGATATGACAGATACAACAGTGTTGCTTGAAAAGATCAATGTGAAGGGTAATACGCAAACGGCACAGGTATTCTTTCAGTGGAATTATAAACTAACGCCAAAGCTAACTACCAATGCAGGTTTGCATTATTTTCAGCTTTTTCTGAATAATTCCAGATCCATTGAACCGCGGGCTTCTTTAAAGTATGAGCTTACTCCTAAAAACAATTTGAGCCTGGGTTATGGTCTTCACAGTCAGCTACAGCCTATTGGTGTTTATTTTGCGCAAAAAACATCGGCTGATAATAAAATGTTTAATCCTAATAAAAACCTCGGTTTTAGCAAAGCACACCATTTGGTTTTGGGTTATGACCGTATTATAAATGAGTTTTCGCATATTAAAACAGAAGTGTATTATCAGCACTTATATAATATTCCTATCAGTAAAGATAAAACAAGTACGTATTCTATTTTAAATGTAACTGACGGTTACAATACCGAAGAGCTGAGCAATAAAGGGTTGGGAAGAAACTATGGGGCTGAGCTGACTTACGAACGTTTCCTTCATAAAAGCCTTTATTATTTATTATCGGCTTCTTTGTATGATTCAAAATATAAAGCTGCAAATGGTGAATGGTACAAAACGCGTTTTAATACAAATTATGCAGTTACGTTTACCGCAGGAAAAGAATGGATCATTACAAAGAGGGGTAAAAACAGGATCATCGGATTTAATATTAAATCCATTTATGTGGGTGGTTTCCGTTACACGCCAATTGATCTTCCGGCTTCTATTGCGGCGGGCGAAACCAAAATACAAAAGGATAAAACGTTTGAAGGAAAAAATCCGGACTATTACCGTTTGGATATCCGCATTAGCGTAAAACGTAATTTTAAACATGTAACAAGTACGCTTGCGCTTGACATACAAAATACAACTAACCGTAAAAATGTAGGGGGACAATATTTTGATTCAAAAACGGGAGCAGTTAAATACTGGTACCAAACACCTTTGTTGCCATTGTTAAGTTACAGGGTGGAATTTTAGGGAATAATCAAATAGGCGGTCGATCTGAGTAGCCCCATCGAGAGTTACCAGGAGGGCGTATCAAAGAAGTTAACGGCGCAAAAATTCTCGATACACTTTTACAGGAGACAAGCAAAAGCTACTATTCATTGATGTGTTGTTTTAACCCTAAACAGTTGAAAAAAGACAAAGTCTGCGATGTAAGTGTATGTAGACATTTCAGAATAAAGGCTTACTAAGAAATGTTTACAAACACTATAAAGTTTATAATGAGCTGGCCGAATGAGGATTATTCGTACTAAGACTACAGTGCGCCCGGAAAATAGGCTTCTACAGTCTAATTGCGGTTAAACATATCGACTTTCGGTCGATAGTGGTTTAGTTGAAAGAGGTAGTCAAATGGACTCGAAGAGACTCGAAAACTAATGCCATTAAATACTACTTTTTTGCCAAAAATTATCCTTCAAACTCACGTTTAAGTATCAGCCTCACTTCTCCGCAATTATTGTTATTATTCCATTCAGCACTTCGCTAAAAGAAATACGCATTCCACTTGCTGTTAGCAGATCACACACTTCGTCTTTAGAAATTCTGAATTTACTGTAAGAACTCACTTTTTGTTGCCAGCTTTTCCCATCGTATTCATGTAAAAGATCGGTAACAACAACATGTGTGGGCGAATATTCAAGGAAGCAGGTAAGAATGCGGGTTTCATCGCTTTTAACTGGAATAAACCGCGCATTGCCAACGCGCTTTTCTGAATAATCGCGAAAAGAAAGAATGAATTTTCCACCCTCTTTCAGAATTTCGCAGGAATATTCAATAAAACGCTCAATGTCACTTTCGCTTTCCAGATGCGTAAGTGTATCGCCACAACATACAAGCAACTCCGGGTTAAGGTCTTCGTATTTGGTAACAAGACGAATATCCTGTTCAACCGCTGTGACATCAAGCCCCATGCAATTTATTTTTAATTCTTCGAGCAGTTGTTTATTAAAATCCACTGACCATACCTTAAATCCTGATCTGGCAAGGGCAGCGCTTTGTATGCCATGCCCTGCGCCAAGATCAATGGCTACCTTTGAAGAAGCAGGATAGATCGCATGATCGGATAAAAACTGGTAGAACGCTTTTTGTTTTATTTCAAAATCGCCCACCATCCAGGAGTAGAAACGGGCAAGGTGTTTTTCATAATGTTCTTTTGCGTTCATAGGTCTTCAATAATTCTTCATATGCTCAAAAGCCTCACGAGTAATGCACAACGACCCAGTTTACTTTTCCATCTTCATTAAAGAACATGCTCTCTGTAGATTTACGTTGCGTTGCTTTATTTATATGATAGATCGTTAAGCCATTTATACCACTGAGTACATCAATGATCTCAAATTCCAGGTTAGGGATTTTTTCCAATCCAATCGTCCAGTAGGCTTTTACTGCGGGTTTCCCTTTTACAACACCCTGGCTTTCGGGTACAAATTTTAGTGCCATTGGTGTCTCTACAGTGAAATCTTCAGAATAATGTCTTAAGATCCTGTCCAGGTCATGCGAATTCCATGATCTCACCCATTCTTCGGCGAAGTGTTTTATAAATTCTTCTGTCATCATTTTAAGTAATAATGTGAAAATAGTTTAATACAGAACAAACTTAATAATAACTTTGTAGATTATGAAAATTGATAAATACATTGCCTACTATGGGTATACTTCGCGCCGCAAAGCTTGTGACCTGATTGAAGAAAAACGCGTGCTGGTGAATGGCAAGATTGCCAATTTCAGTACAAAATTTAAAGAAGGTGATGTAATAGTAATTGACGGGGAAGAACTCAAGCCGCGAACATTTGTGCCTACTTACATTGTGTATAATAAACCCAAAGGAATTATTTGTACAACAGAAAAAATAGCGGGAAATATTGTAGATGCAATTAATCACACGGAAAAGATTTATCCCGTTGGAAGGCTGGATAAGGACTCCGAGGGACTTATACTATTAACAAACCAGGGAGAGCTGATCGATAAAATTGCAAACGCAGCACATGGGCATGAAAAGGAATATATTGTAACCTTAAATCTTCCGGTCCGTACCCAATTTCTGAAAGAGATCGCCGAAGGAATTAAAATTCAGGGCGAACAAACGAAGCCTTGTGTGGTAAGTCTTGAGCCAGATGCAAAAAGAATTTTTAGAATAACTCTCACTCAAGGTATGAACCGACAAATTCGTCGTATGTGTAATGCTTACGATTACCAGGTAATAAAACTACAAAGAGTAAGGGTTATGAATATTTTGCTTGGGAAATTAAAACCGGGTGAGTGGCGCGATCTGACGAAGGAGGAATTGGAAGCATTGCTCTCACAGCTAATATAAACTTTACTTTTTAGTCTTGCTATTGACATTTAATTGGAAGCGTTCATATTCTTTATTTTCAGGATCAAGCTCAAGGGCCTTTCGTAAACATGCATTTCCTTGTGGTTTCATTTCAATATCAAAGTACAATTGGGCACATTTATAATAAAGCTTTGGATTAGCAGGTGCATATTTAATTTGCCTTTGAACATTTTCTAAAACAAGAATCCAATTATCTGTAATATTTTGCTCTAATTCAGCGGTAATCATTTCAGGACAGCATTTCTTAATTACCAAAAAATCTTTCATCGCATTTTCAGGGTTTCTGTTTTTAGAATACGCCAAACATCTGTTCATGTAAAATTGCTTGTTGAATTGAGAATTTTTTATTGCGTCGGTGTAATCACTAATCGATTCAGTTAACCTTCCTAAATTATAGTAAGCAAAACCTCTATTGCTCAACGCAGCTGAGAAATTGGGACGTAAATAGATTGCCTTGTTATAATATATAATGGCCTCGTCATAATCTTTTTGATTGCTAAGAATATCAGCTTTCTGAAGATAAAATAAATAATAGTCAGGACATTCGTTAATACCAGCTTCTATGAACGATCTTTCATTTTTGTAGATAGACATTCTATCACTTGTTTTTATGATGTAAAACAGGAGAATAGATGCAATCCAATAAAATTTTTTTTTAGAATGGAGATCAAATTTAATCTGTGTAAAAAATAGTACTATGCCGATCATGGCTCCATACATTCTTTGTTCATAATGTTCACCGTTAATCTTTGATGCTCCAAACCAAACAGGTATAATTAACAGAATAAAGAAAATAAATAACCCTAAAAAAGCCAGTCTTTTGTTTTTAATGCCAGGAATAAAACAGAATACAATTAATACAATTAATGTTGAAATTCCTGAAATGATGGAAGAATTTTTTATAACAGGAAGTACTGATTGATTTAAAGGAAGAAGAATTTTACCAATAAAGATTAAAAAGCCTAAAAGAGAGTTTTTAAGAAGCGTGGTATAATCATTAGCGTATATATGATTACCATTAATGATTGAATTACGAATTAGCAACCAGGAAATGGATAAGATGACCCAAAAGACTAAAAAAAGAAATAATCTTTTTAATTTAAATCCATCAGAAGTGAGATAAAAGGCGGAAAAGATCATAGGCAGAACAATAGCATTTTCCTTAGTAAAAAGAGCGCAAGTAAAAAACATCAAGTTCAGAAAAAAAAACCTTTTCAACGAAGTATCAATAAATTTTTTGAGGCAAATTAATGAAGAAAGCATAAATACAGCTAGCATTACATCATTTCTACCAGGAATCCAAGCCACTGCATGAAGTAATGCTGGGTGAATAGAAAAAAGCAATGAAAATGTGAAAGCTATTTTTTTTTCTATCTTGACAAGGAGAAGAAATTTATATAATAGGATAACTGACATTAAATGCCAAATCAGATTGGTAAAATGATAAATAAAGGGTGATAGTTTTCCAAGATGATAGTCCACTATAAGAGATATTATAAATAGAGGCCTGTAATACATGTCTGTGCTTGGAGAAGTAAATGCAGTTTTTACGTTAGACCATTGTTCCAAAAATGCAGTATCCTTAACGATCATCCATTGCTCGTCCATAGTTGTGAAGTCAAATTTTAGACTTTTAGCGAATAGAAGAATTGCTGGAATGAGGAGGCCAAAAAAAACTTTGGTGTTGTTTTCAAAGAAATTTTTGGGATTTTCTATCATGATAATTTAGTACTGCTAAAATATAACAAACATCAGAAGGATGACACATTATTTTTTACTTTTATTAGGAATTTAAGAATCGTAAATACCATGGAAACATTTTATAACGAATTGTTTGAATACAACCGCGAAATGAATCAAAAACTCATCGCTGTTTTTAACCACCACTCAGATAAAATTTCAGAAAAAGCGATTAAATGGATGAACCATATCCTTAACGCACATCATCTGTGGAACAACCGTATAGAAAGGCAAGGGGAGGATTATGGTGTATGGCAGGTGCATCCGCCTGGCTATCTTAAAGACATCAATCTTAAAAATTTTGAACGGAGTATAACTATTTTAAAGATGGGAAATTTTGAGCGTCAGATAGATTACTTAAATTCTTCAGGCAGAGCATATGCAAATTCCGTGAAAGATATTATGTTTCATGTCATTAATCATTCTACTTACCACAGAGGGCAGATTGCCAAAGGCTTCCGGGTTTCCGGCCTGGATCCATTGGTGACAGATTATATTGCTTTTAAAAGATAAATAGTGTAGATTTTTCTACACAACTTTTTGCACGCAAATGAACTACCTTAGAGAACTAAAATTAATTCCTATGCGGAACATTTTTATTCAATTAGCAGTCTTGTTTGTGTTTAATATGTCACAGGCGCAAGTTTTTATTCGTTCAGAACTTCCAACAGCTCTTGATACACCCTGGGAAATTATTTACGGGCCGGATGGATTTTTGTGGCTTACTGAAAAGGGTGGTAAAGTTGTAAGGGTTGATCCTGTTACAGGCACTAAAACAATAGTATATACGGCATCTGACTATTTTGGTGGTAGCCCATTAGAAAAGTCACCACTTTGTTTTCAGCCGGATATTGGTTCGGGAACTTTAGGAATGGCCCTGCATCCTGATTTTATGAATGCTGCGACCTCTTATATATATTTCGTGTATTCCTACAACAGTGGCACAACTTCAGTTCCGGTAACAAAATTTAAAATTGAACGCTTAACCTGGAGTGCGGTATCAAGTTCCGTTATTGCAAATACAACCATGGTGCTGATGATGCCCACCGGATACGATCACCTGGGGGGAAGGCTCATGGTTATTAAGCAGAATAACATTCCATATTTATTTTTTACTGTTGGCGATAACGGTATTTCAGAAACAAACTCACCTACGTGTTATTCACCACAGTCAACAAATCCAAATAATTTCGCCCAGGATCCCACATACAAGAACGGAAAAGTCCATCGCTTTAACATAGATGGAACAATTCCTGCAAACAATCCAATTTCCGGAAATTCATTTTATACCCGTGGGCATCGCAATCCGCAAGGCTTAATATTTAACCCGGTTCAAAATATTATTTATGATATAGAGCATGGGGATAGAACCGATGATGAAATAAATATCCTGGAAGCCGGAATGAATTATGGCTGGAAATACGTAAGAGGTTTTCATAACGATAATAATTACCCCGGAGAAAACACATTCGTAACTACCTACACACCAAATCCGTCTATAGCGAATGATGCACTAAAGGAACCGATGTTTACATGGTGTACTACGGCCCAACCTACAAACACTGTGTTTTTAGATTGGTGTACCGTTGCTCCGTCAGATGGGATCTATTATGGAAGCACAGGCATTCCGGATTGGACAAATAGCTTGCTGGTAGTAACATTGAAAAATGGATTGAGTACAGACCAGGAAGTTTACCAGATAAAATTAAATGCAAATGGAACCGGGATAGTACCATCGACATCTTCTGATCCCAACCCCAGAAGATTCTTTGGAGGTGATCAGGCCCTTAACGGAAGATTAAGAGACATAGCCATTTCACCCGACGGTAAAAAGATCTATCTCATAAATAACGGAGGAAATACGCCTGATAAAATAACAATGTATACTTACGACGGCCCAACAGGAGTGGTTCAAACATCCGAGCCTGGATTTAACCTCTCTGTATATCCGAATCCATCAAATGGAGAGGTAACTATTTCTTGTACGGAAGGTATTAGACACTTGAAGCTTACCAATATGCTTGGCGAGCAGGTTATGGAGTTAAATCCTGCATCCGGAGTAGTGGATTTGTCAACACTGTCGCATGGCACTTATTTATTAAGAATAGAGACAATCACAGGTAAAATAGTTTTCAGGAAAATTCTTACCTGGGGCGAGTGATCCGTTTGCGGGTACACTAAATTTTTCTTTCCAAGGGTATAAAAAATCTGTCAATAATACCGATATTAGGGGCAGCCAATATACACTATGGAATATTTTATAGAAATCCTTAAAATTATTTTACCTGCGGGTGCGGTTTTTGCTGCCGCCTACCTGATCGTTAAAAGCTTTTTAGATAATGACCAGAAAAGAAGAGACAGTGAGATCAAAAAACTGAACCAGGCTGCTATAACACCGGTTAGACTGCAAGCCTATGAAAGGATCGTTATTTTCCTGGAAAGAGTAAATCCAAGTTCATTAGTTGTGCGTGTGAATAAAAATGGGATGAGCGCTCAACAGTTTCACCTTGAATTAATAAAAACGATTAAAAGTGAATACGAACATAATTTATCGCAACAGATCTACATGAGTGCGGGTGCATGGGAGCTGGTAAAAACAACCAAGGAAGAGATCATAAAGCTGATCAATATTTCTTCAACTAAAGTTCCGCAGGAAAACAGCAGCAACGATCTTGCCATGATGGTGATCAATATTACATCTAACCTGGGCAAAAAATTGCCAAACGATATTGCCCTGGAGTATATTAAAAGAGAAGTGAACCAGATTTTTTGAGATCCCGAATAATTCAGGTCCTATTTTCTTAAATTTTAAATAACGAATCAGTGCCAAAAAAATGCAAAAACTATTTACCGATTTTAAGCCCAATACGGCTGCCGAGTGGAAGAATCAGCTTATCAAAGATCTGAAGGGCGAATCGTATGAAAGCCTTATCTGGCATAACGAAAATGGTTTTGATATTCAGCCGTTCTACACCTCTGAAGACCTTAAACAGGAATACGCACCTGCTTTTACCGATGCACAATGGGAGATCTGCGTTCAGGGAAAATCAGGTAATTCTCAGGAACTCAACGCACAGTTTCTTCAACACTTAAATGCCGGTGCAACATCTATATGTG
>JAYSYG010000357.1:0-1545 GCA_043716685.1 Sphingobacteriaceae bacterium
GCTGTTTTTGCGAAGTTTTAGCTTCTTTACTCAATATAGTAAAGCTAAATGTCGTCCCCTGCCCTACCTCACTATGAACCAGCACATTGCCGCCCATAAGACTTACCAATTTTTGGCTGATAACGAGACCTAAGCCCGTACCTCCATATTTACGTGTAGTAGATGAATCGACTTGCGAAAATGGTTTAAACAATCTTGAAATTTTATCAGGAGGGATACCTATACCAGTATCCTGAACATCAAAAGAAATGAGCAGATTATTTCCCTCAAAACTTTTCAGTTTAATATCTAAAAATACTTCTCCCTTAGCAGTAAATTTGAGAGCATTACTTAAAAAATTGATCAGTACCTGTCGTAATCTAAGGCTATCCCCAATCAGCATAAATGGCAGCCTGGTATCAAGCTTGTAAATGAGATCAATATCTTTCGAAGCTGCCTTTGCGGAAAATACATCCATGACATTTTCAACGCATTGACGTAAATCGAAATTGTGCATTTCAATACCCATCTCACCCGACTCAATTTTTGAGAAATCAAGTATATCATTGATTACACCCAATAGTGCATCACCGCTGTTATTGATAATGCTTACATATTCTTCCTGTTCTGAATCCAGCTCAGTTTCAGCTAAAAGTGAAGCCATTCCCATAACGCCATTCATTGGCGTACGAATTTCATGACTCATTGTAGCTAAGAAGACGCTTTTAGATCGATTTGCCCTATCCGCAGCTACTTTTGCCGACTCAGCTTGTTGCCTTTGTACTTCCAACTCTTTAGATTGCTGTACAAGTTCTTCTGACTGGTTTTGCAATTGCTCATTTACTAACTGAAGATTTTCTGACTGAAGCGCTAATTCATTTGATTTTCTAACTAAATCATCCGTACGTTCCAGCACCTGTTTTTCTAATTTCTCTTTTTGATCGCTGATTATATTAATCCGGTTTCTGTAAAAGCCAAACACTCCTCCTGCAATCATCAGAAAAGCAATACTTCTAAACCACCAGGTGGCCCAGAATGGAGGAGTAATTACAATAATTAGCCGGGTTCCATTTTCATTCCAAATGCCATCATTATTTGATGCTTTAACATGAAATGTATACGTTCCCGGATTAAGATTCGTGTAAGTTGCTCGTCTCAGAACTCCCGAATAATTCCAGTTTTTGTCAAAACCTTCCAGCTTATAAGCATACTGGTTTTTTTCAGGATGGATGTAGTTGAGGGCTGAAAATTCTATGGTAAATACGGAATGTTTGTATGAAAGAATCACCTCTCTGGTTACACTGATATCTTTGTTTAATACAGAATTCAGTGCACCGGCCGACTGATCTTTATTGAAAATTTGAAAATTAGTGATAAAAACGGCTGGCACTTGATGATTTTCCTGGATTTTATCCGGATAGAATGCATTCAGACCATTGGGGCCTCCAAAAAACATTTTTCCATCTTTTGCTTTGTAACAGGCATTCCACCGAAATTCGTTTCCCTGAACACCATCCGGTACCCCGTAATTCTTAACCTTTTTATTGGTGGGATTAAATTTTGAAA
>JAYSYG010000358.1:0-1543 GCA_043716685.1 Sphingobacteriaceae bacterium
CAGCTTTATGCCAGCGGCTCATATATTTATTTAGGAAAGCCAGACAGTTCTTTAATTATTACATTGGGTGCAAACGCAGGCTGGTGTCGTGTAGGATTTGATTACAGCAAGATGACCTTCGATAACCAATACGACGGGTATGCGTATAACAAGACAATAAGCAGCGGAGAGCAATTTGGCTGGACCAGCATCAATTTTTTTGATATGAGCCTGGGCTCCGTTGTTCAATACATTCATAATGATAAACACCGTTTTACTTACGGTATCGGGTTTCAACATTTAACTTCACCGATAATAAGCTACCAGGACAATAACCTGAGCCGACTTGATTTTAAATTGACGAACTGCTTAAGTTATTCGACCCCGATAAAAGAGAAAACGGATATTATAGCTGAAGTTTTGTATACAAAGCAGGGAAAAAATTACGAGTTTATTCCGCATATGTCATTAAAATATTATTTCAGTAGGGAAGAGAACAAAGCTATTTTGGGAGGCCTGTGTTTGCGGGCGAGAGACGCTTTAGTGTTCAGGCTTGGGTATACAAATAAAACCCTGCAAAGTGGAATTTCTTACGATATTAATGTGAGCCGGTTTAACAGGGCAACTAACCTGCGAGGCGGTTTTGAGATTTTTGTAAATTATATTATCAGAATAAAACCAGGTTTTATAGCAAGAAAACGTTATTGCCCTGTGTTTATGTAAAATGAAAAGAAAAGCTCTATACCTCTTGTTATTTTTTGTCCTTGGCAATGGCTTTTACAAAGCGCAGACCAATGCCATGCTTCGTACCCAGGCATTGCAGGCAGAGAAAAATAAAGACTGGTACAGCGCCGCGCAATATTATAACAGGCTATATGCGGGTGATAGTTTGAATCTTAAAGTACAATACGCTTTTGCAGAGGTCAGCCGCTTAAGTTATGATCTGAATATGGCGCTCTACCTGTATTATAAAACGGCTACGTTCGACAATGGCAGAAGATACCCGCTGACATTTTACTGGATCGGACAACTTTTAAAGAATAAAGGGCAATATAAAGAAGCCAAAAAATGGTTCACCAAATTTTACAAGCTTAAATTCAGAAAAGACAAATACCATTATTACAAAATGAAATCCAAACTGGAAATAGAGGCTTGTGATCTTGCACAAATTTACCTGAACAATCCATCAACACCTTCGCTTGAACACCTTGATGCTATGGTAAACACAAAGCAAAGTGAGTATGGTGCTTTTGAGAAAGACAGTACTTTATATTTTTCGTCCGTCCGGCTCCCGGATATAAAACCGAAGGACGCTGAAGAAGCAAAAGCATTAGCCAATGAAATGGCGTATTCAAAAATTTACCGGTCTGACATCAGGAACCAAAAGTTTAAAAAAATTAAAGCAATGGATACCCTTATCAATTCAAAAGTATACCATAGCGCAAATACATGTTTTAACGAGGATCAAACACAGATGATCATTTCCCGCTGTATCTCTTTAAATGCGAGTGACTATAGTTGTGAACTCTATTCAAGTGAATTTGCGAATAAAAAATGGAAACAG
>JAYSYG010000359.1:0-4974 GCA_043716685.1 Sphingobacteriaceae bacterium
GCATTTTTAAATCTCGGCGGACATTCGTACTTTTAACTTCACGGACGCGGGTACGGGGCCTGCTTGCGGTCCGTATTAAAGCACTTTTCCATTTACCGGAAAAAATCGTAGTCAAAAATTTGTTTCTTAAAACAGACTTTCTATACATCTGATTTTCACTCCTACAAATTTTTTTTACTACCTTTATTTTTCAAACGGCTGTTTTTGCACAGACTGACATTACATCCAACCAGCTGGGACATTCTCGTAAAGACAATCTCGGCAGATAAAATAAATTTAACCGCAGAAGGCAATCGATAAAAGTTTTCGGACGTTTGCTTTGGTGCAAACTTTCTCAGTAATTCATCGTATTTTTGAAATGTATGGCCATTTAGTATACATTTAATAGACAATAGAACGCTCTTAATCTGCTCAGATAAATTACCAGATAAATTAAAAAATGAAAGCAAGTGTATATACAAAATACGGACCACCTGAAGTTGCCAAAATAACGGAGATTTCTAAACCCGTTCCCAAAGAGAACGAGGTATTAATTAAGGTCTATGCCTCTACGGTGAATCGCACAGACTCCGGATTTCGGAGTGCAGAATATTTTATTTCACGGTTTTGGAGTGGTCTTTTAAAACCAAAATATCAGGTATTGGGTTGTGAGTTTGCAGGCATAATCGAAGAAATTGGAAAGAGTGTCACTACATTCAGTAAAGGAGATAAAGTGTTTGGATATAATGATAAAACCTGTGGGGGACACGGAGAATATTTAACCATTGCCGAACAGGAGGCGATTACTACTTTGCCCAATAATTTAAATTTTAGTGAAGCCGCACCCATTACAGAAGGCGCGCATTATGCCTTAAATAATATCAGGGCTTCCGGGATAAAAAGCGGAGAAAATGCTTTGGTTTATGGCGCTACAGGATCCATCGGTTCTGCGGCAGTTCAACTTTTAAAACATTTTGGTATAAACGTAACTGCAGTTTGTAATACAAAACATGTAGAACTCGTGCGATCATTAGGCGCGGATGATGTAATTGATTATCAAACACAGGATTTTACAAAGACCGATAAAAAATTCGGTTTTATATTTGACGCAGTGGGTAAAAGTTCATTCGGACAATGTAAACCATTACTAACTGAAAAGGGAATCTATATCTCAACAGAATTGGGCAAGAATGCTGAGAATCTTTTTTTCGCACTCACAACACCACTTATGGGTGGTAAAAGAGTTTTATTTCCAATCCCCACAATTAATAAAGCGGATGTTGTATTTTTAAAAGAGCTTGTAGAAAAAGAAGAGTATAAACCCTTAATCGACAGGCACTATACATTAGACCAAATGGTGGAGGCATACAGATACGTAGAAACAGGACAAAAAACAGGCAATGTAGTAATAATGATTGTGGAAGAATGAAATAAACATTCGTGGAAATGTTCTATGCAAAACCTCATAAAACCTTATGACAAAAAACATGTTTGCACAGTTTAAAATCCTCTTATTTACTAAATATTTTACAAAGCTACTATCAATTAAAACCGATTATGCTATACGAGTCACAAAAAATAAATGGCATGGACAGAACTAAACAAGCAGTTGAAATATTCAACAGGCGAGCCGGTGATTACCAGGATAAATTTATGGACTTTGATCTGTACAACGATACCTTCGATGCATTCTGTGAGATGCTACCTGGCAGAACCGCTAATGTTTTAGATATTGCCTGTGGCCCTGGAAACATAACAAAATACCTTTTAAAAAAACGATTCGATCTTAAGATCTTAGGAATTGATCTTTCTGAAAACATGATACGGTTGGCTGGAATCAATAATCCTACGGCGGAATTTAAACTCATGGATTGCAGGGATATTGGTCTGTTATATGAAAAATATGAAGGGATCATGTGCGGATTTTGCCTGCCCTATCTTTCCAAAGAAGAATCGGTAAAATTAATCAGCGATGCAGCGAAGTTATTAAACAAAGAGGGCGTAATTTATATAAGCATCATGGAGGGGGATTATAAAAACTCAGGCCTTCAAAAATCAAGTGACGGTAAAGATGAAATGTATAGGTATTTTCACCAGGAAGATTATTTGACACAGGCTCTTAAGGAAAGCGGATTTAAAACAATCCATATTGAGAGAAAAGATTTTCCGACGCAGGACGGAACGAAGCCAAGCGACCTGATAATAATTGGTAAAAAATAAGTTATATTTAAAAGTCTAATCTACCGGATAAAGAATAGAAAATGAGCAGTGTCACAATTTACCCGGGACCGAAATCTTTTTTAGAAGCCGGCGGTTTTTCCCTGGAAGCAGCGGAGATGAAGAATAATCTTGTGTTGGGAAATTGCCAGAACATTATACTTGAGAACAGGGAGTATAACAACTGTTATTTTTTGGATACCGGTAACACTACTTTTTCTGTAAAAGTCAGCCCGAAAGTTATTTTATCCGGAGACAATAAAGAAGCCGTAAAGGAAATTTTTCAATTTTACGCTAAAAATGAGATTCCTATTGATGGTGTTATCGGTCCTGTGGCTTCCTCATCTTTGTTCGCAGAACTAAGCTCAAGAAAAATCAAACAAAAAAGGACTACCCTTATCCAGGGACTTGATCATTTAAACAATCTTCATCTTGCGAACGGCTTCTTTGAACCTTCAAAACTTTCTGATCTTGCGGTTCTGAAAAAATGGACAGGCCGGTTTTTTGAAGAAGAAAATCTTCTGCCTAAAAAAAGTGTTGCGGAAATGGAGTTCTTTGTCAAAAATTTAATGAAACACGGAAATTTGTTTTCGTGGATTTACGAAGATAAAGTTGTGAGCATGGCGGCTATTATCCGTAAAACAAAAAACACTGCTATAATCGGGCTAGTGTATACACCGCCCGGGCATAGAGGTAATGGTTTTGCGAAAAGTTGCGTTCACAGGCTAAGCGATTATATTTTAAAAAAGGGATTCCGACAAAGTGGACTCCTGGTGTATGAAGGCAATGCAACAGCCAGGAAAATTTATGAAGAGATAGGCTACAAAACGGTTTCCGAATTGCTGGATGTTGATTTTGAGTAGCGCTTTTGTAATTAGTCATTATCTTGAATTACCTGCGCATACAAAAGGTTTAAGGAATCTTGACACCATCAGTAGCCGCTACTTTACTAATACGGGATATTGAAATGAGAAATCTTTTACTCAGTCGGTTTTAGCGGGTAGGATGCATAAGAAAATTCTGTGCCCGAAAATATTCGACAAATGCCGCCCAGATAAAGAGAAAATGCTGAGCTTGTACTCTAATATTTATTATATTAGCTTAATGCCAGCGTGTGCATAGGATTTGCAGATTAAGGGTACAATGAAATACATTAAACGCTTTTTTATCGGTCTTTTTATCCTGCTAATACTGGCGGGAGGGACGGTTTTTGTTCTTATGACCTTCTATAAAAAAGAAATGACCGGCCTTTTGACTGATAATTTAAAAACAAATTATGGTCTTGACTTAAAAGTGGGAGGTATCCAGGTGTCATTTTTTAGTAACTGGCCCCATGCATCCATTCAATTAAAAGATGTCTACGTGGCAAGTGAGTTAAATGGAAAAAGTGAGCCCATTCTTAAAGCAGGTTCACTGGCTCTGTCATTTAACCTTGAGAAAATGTTTCAGAAAGAATTTGTTGTGAAATACATTTCAATTAGTGACGCTGAGATTTTTTTGCTAAGAAATGCAGACGGAACAAGGAATTTTGAATTTAAAAAACAACCTCACGATACCGCCAAACATACGGCGATCACTTTTGAAGTAAATAAGATCGCTATAAAGAATGTAAACTTTAAATTCCTGAACAAGGAAAAGGAACAAAATATTTCGCTGAATTTTGCGGACCTTACCATTGGATTAAAACAGTATTCCGACGGTGTTAAAGCACAGTTAAAAGGAAAGACGATGGTTGCCGGACTTTTATTCAACGCAAAAAATGGCGAGTTTTTAAAAAACACAAGAGTCCTGCTGAACCTGGATCTGAATTATTTATACGAAACAAAAACCATCTGCATCCATCCTCCGTCTTATGCAGAAATTGAAAATCACGAGTATAATATTACCTCCCTCATAAGCCTGGGAGACCAAAAAAGGCTCGCTTTACAAATCGAGGGTAAGAAGGTCAAGTACGAACGTGTCGCGGCTCTGCTAACACCTAAGATCAGAAAAGTGATGGAAAATTTTGAAGTAAAAAGACCGATCGATGCAAAAATTCTCCTAGTGGCAAACCTTGGTCAAAAAGAAGAGCCGGTAATACTTGCTGAGGTAATTGGTGAAAATTGCGACCTTGCTATTGGCAAGAGTAAAATCCCCTATTCAGCACTTTATTTTAAAGGCAAGATCAGAAGCCTGGATTCAACAGGTCAAAGGGGTGATATGGAGCACGCTTCTATTGTTTTTGAACCTGTAAAAGGAAAGGTCTATGATTTTCCATTTACCGCTTCTATTCGTGTTATTAACCTGGTGAAGCCTGATATTTTTGTAGACGCCGGTTTACTGATAGAGGCTAACAAAATTCCTTTTGATGTATCTAAAGAGTTTATCTTAAAAGGTTCAGCCGTGGCAACACTAAAATACAGTGGCCCAACAAATAAGTTGAATAAACAGGAGTTCCTGCAAAGTCCGATGAGTCTTGGTGCGTATATAACTTTTAAAAATTTTAGCTATAAGGAAATTGACAGACCTTATGTGTATACCGTGAATGGTTCTGCCCGTCTCAATAACAGGGATATTCAGTTTGATAACTTACACGTAAAAACAGATATAGCGCAGGCTATAGTAAAAGGAAGAGCGGAGGGATTTGTAACGTACCTCTTCGGCTTTTCAAAAGGTTTTAAGGCCAATGTTTCCGCACACACCGATAATCTTGATCTGAATCCTTTATTTGTAAAAAATGATTCTGCTCCAAAAGAAAGCTCAGATACTCCAAAAGAAGAAAATAAAAAAATTACCGAA
>JAYSYG010000360.1:0-4963 GCA_043716685.1 Sphingobacteriaceae bacterium
CAGGTTTTACACCTGTATTAATTTCCAGGGCTTTTAATAAACTTACTTTTGCATTTTGCACCTGGTTCATCTTAAAATAACAAAGACCGATATAGTATTTGATAGAAGCATTTTTAGGATTGTCTTTTTCTACTTCCCTAAACGAATTTAATGCAGTCACATACTCACCTGCCAGTACTTTTTGTTTGGCTGAGAAAACCTTCGCTGCGTCTCCGGCATTAGAAAACACATTGCCTTTTTTATCCTTTTGCCCGAAACCAAAAACGGAAAAGAAAAGTAGCAGAGACAGGAAGGTAAATTTATTCATAGAGTAGTGGTTTAGCGAAACTAAAATACAGGTTATTTTCTAAAAGTAGCAGAATTGTGCAAAAAGTTTTATGCATTTAGGCAAGTTTTCGTAAATAAAATTAAGGATATTTGAAATTTCATTAAATTTGAAAATATTAAGTTCAATCTTCAGACTATATTGAACTTTAAAAAACACATTACTAAGATTAATTTTATAAATTATATGAAGAGAAATATACTTATTTTAACTCTTTCTATCGCTGGGGTAATAGCGCTCCTGATCACGAGCTGTTCAAAAGATGAAGGCAAGTTGCCTGTGGCTGCGGCAACAGGCTGCGATACGGTTACATATACCAAACACATAAAGCCTATTATTGAGGCAACCTGCATTAGTTGCCATGGTACTCCTCCAAATCCTGGCGCGCCTCTTCTCACAAATTATACTCAAGTAAAAGCAAATTCAGCTAAAATAAAGGCTACAGTGCTGGATGCAAACCCATCTCCTGAATTAATGCCACAAGGCGGACCGCCATTACCACAAACACAGAAGGCTTTGATAACCTGCTGGCTGAATAACGGAATGAAAGAATAATTTATTTTTACGTTTTCTTACGCATACTCACAACCAGCGGTACGCCGCTAAAATCATAAGCTTCACGGATTTTATTTTCAAGGAAACGCTTGTAGGCCTCGGTTACATATTGCGGCAAATTGCAATAGAACATAAACAAGGCTTCGGTTTTTAACTGCGTAATGTATTTTATTTTTACGTACTTGCCTTTAACGGCCTGTGGAGGCGTACTTTCAATAATTGGCAACAGATAATCGTTGAGCTGGCGGGTAGGGATGTGGCGTGTTTTGTTCTGATACACCATCATGGCTACTTCTACAGCTTTCATAATCCTCTGTTTATCCTGCACCGAAATAAATAAGATGGGAATGTCTTTAAACGGTTTTATGCGTTCTCTTATTTTTTCCTCGTATTCTTTTGCTGTTTTGGTATCTTTTTCAACTAGATCCCACTTATTTACAATAATAGCAACGCCTTTACGGTTTTTTTCGATCAGACTGAGAATGCTCAGATCCTGCGCTTCCACACCTTGTTCAGCATCTATCATAAGCAAACAAACGTCACTACGCTCAATAGCGTTAATACTGCGCATCACACTGTAAAACTCAAGGTCTTCATGCACTTTTGCCTTACGGCGGATCCCGGCTGTATCAATCAACCAGAAGTCGTGTCCGAATTTTGTGTAACGGGTATTGATTGTATCGCGTGTTGTTCCTGCCACAGCAGTTACTATATTCCGTTCTACTCCTAACAAGGCATTTGTTAAAGAAGATTTACCCACATTGGGTCTTCCTACAATTGCAATGCGGGGAATTTCAATTTCTTCAAGACCACCTTCTTCTTTTGGAAGTAATTCCACCAAAGCATCCAACATATCGCCGGTGCCACTTCCGCTAATTGCAGAAATAGGGTACACGGTTCCAAGTCCGAATTGGTAAAACTCGGCGGAATAGGCTGCTTTTTCATGACTGTCTACTTTATTTGCGACTATAATACATTGCTTTTTACTTTTTCGGATAATTTTGGCTACTTCTGTATCGTATTGCGATACGCCTTCTACCACATCCACAACAAAAATAAGCGCTGAGCTTTCGTCAATTGCTATTTGTACCTGTTTTCGGATCTCCCCTTCAAAAATATCGTCGCTGCCTTTAATATAACCGCCTGTATCGATCACACTAAATTCAACTCCCTGCCATTCGGCTTTTCCGTAGTGACGGTCGCGGGTAACACCGGCTATTTCATCCACGATGGCCTGGCGGGTTTCGGTTAAACGGTTAAAGAGCGTTGATTTACCCACATTGGGTCTTCCTACTATAGCAACTACATTTGACATAAGAGTGCAAAAGTACTAAATTAAGCGTGATTCGCATATTGTAAAATACACCTAAATAATGTATATTTGATTAATGCCCAATAAACTGCTCCTTATACTTTTCTCACTGGGAAGTTTTTGTCTCTCTCACGCGCAAAGCGACATTGATCCTCACGTTATAACTCCCCATGTAAGTCCCGTTCTTAAATTAACCGAAAATCTGGGACAATGGGATGCGCCCGTACTCTTCAGGGCTCAGCTTGACGGAGGTGCTTTGTACCTTGAAAAAACAGGACTTACGTTTAATTTTTACGATAAAAAGAAATACAGGGCGCTGCATCACGGTGGGCTTCTTAAAAATAAGTATAAGGACATGGACATTAATTGCCATGCGTATAAGATCCTCTTTGAGAACTGCAATCCCTCAGCCACAGTTGATAAGGCACAGGAGGGGAAAGATTACGAGAATTTTTTCCTGGGTAACGACAAACAAAAATGGAAAGGTGGTGCGAAGAATTACCACCAGGTTTTTTTGAGAGATATTTATCGGGGCATTGATTATGAAATGATCACCGCAGTGAGCCGTTTGAAATATAACTTTCACATCAGAGCAAATGCCGATCCTTCACAAATAAAATTACGTTACCAGGGTGTAGATAAAATTAAATTGAAGGAAGGTGCTTTATTAATTACACTTTCGGTAAATGAAGTGATTGAGCAAAAACCTTATGCGTATCAACTAATTAATGGCCTTGTTAAAGAAGTAAAATGTGTATATGTTTTCAGGAACAATGTACTTGGATTTGTTTTCCCGGACGGATATGACATGAATTATGAATTGATCATTGACCCTCTTCTTGTTTTTGCAGCGCAGTCCGGGTCTACGGCTGATAATTTTGGCATGACGGCGACGTATGACACTCAGGGCAATTTGTATTCAGGGGGAACAACATTTAATAATGGTTACCCGGTTACCCTTGGGGCTTATTCCAGCACTTTTGCTGGTTCGAGCGGAACAGATGTGGTGATCACAAAATATAATTCTAATGGGACAACTCTTCTTTATTCAACCTATATTGGCGGCGGTGGCTCTGAAATTGTTACAAGTCTGATTGTGGATGGTAATAATAGTCTTTGTTTTTATGGGGCAACTGGTTCAAGTAACTTCCCTACTACCACTGGTGCTTATGACATTTCATTCAACGGTGGATTCCCACTTAGTTTTATTTTTAACGGAACGGCTTTTAATTCAGGCACTGATATTTATGTAGGAAAATTCAATTCGACAGGCACTTCACTTCTTGGTTGTACTTTCCTGGGAGGAAGTGATAACGATGGAGTAAATCATGTGAATCATTTAAGTTATATACCTTCCTATAATGTGTACGAATATGTAACGGATTCATTGCAGCGTAATTATGGAGATCAGTACCGTGGCGAAATTCAATTAGATGTATTTAATAACATTTACATTGCAAGCAGCACGCGTTCTTCTAATTTTCCGACAGTGAATGCCCAGGATAATACGCTCGGTGGAAAACAGGATGCCATAGTAGCAAAATTTAATTCGGCCTTAACACAACTCATTTACTGTACTTATCTGGGAGGAAGTCTTAACGATTGTGGAAATTCAATGATCGTGAATGATCTTAACGAGGTGTATGTTACAGGGGGAACCTGTAGTGCAGATTTCCCGGTTACACCCAGTGCTAACAGCACCATTTATAATGGCGGACAGACAGATGGTTTTATTACACATTTAAATACTTCCGGAAATTCTTTAATGCAATCTACTTTTGTCGGCACCGGAAGCTACGACCAATGTTATTTTATTCAGAGCGATAAATACCAAAATATTTATGTTTACGGACAGTCACTTGGTAATATGCCTATTGTGAACTACGTTGTAAATACCGCAACCTATATACCTTATAACAATCCCGGCAGGCATCAGTTTATCACGCGTTATAACAGTACTTTAGCCACAAAAAACATGTCCACTGTTTTTGGAAGCAGTACAGGTGGGCTTGATATTTCTCCTTCTGCTTTTGCTGTAGATAAATGCAATAACATCTATCTGTCTGGCTGGGGTGGAGATTTAATCTACCAGACCTATGCCACATATAACATGCCTTTGATGGCGCCAACACAATCGAGTACAGATGGATTTGATTTTTACTTTATGGGCCTGGATTCGAATGCAGTAAACCTGCAATACGGCTCCTATTTTGGGGGTGGAATTAGTTCCGAACATGTGGACGGCGGAACTTCCCGTTTTGATCCGGGTGGACGGATCTATCAATCGGTGTGTGCAGGTTGTGGCGGGAATGATGATTTTCCTGTAACGCCTGGTGCCTGGCCTTTAACGCCTGGAAATCCAAATCATGCAGGCAATTGCAACAACGGGGTCATTAAGCTCGATTTTCAATTACAGCTTGCTATCGCTACTATTGCAACAAATACTTTATCCGGCTGCTCACCGCTCACCGTTACCTTAACCAATGCTACACCACCTGCTGGCTCAACGGCCACGTTTACCTGGGATCTTGGAAACGGAAATACAACGTCCTCTTCCTCGAATCCGGTTGTGACGTATACAAATCCCGGAACTTACACAGTGCAGCTAACTGTGCAGGATAATTTAACCTGCAATAAAACAGACAGGACCAAAACATATATTACTGTATTGCCAAAACCTGCTGTAGCCATTAATGTTACGACTGATCCCTGCACGAATACAATAATCGCCACGCAGACCACCACCGGCAATCTCAGTTCCAATCCGTATG
>JAYSYG010000037.1:0-2504 GCA_043716685.1 Sphingobacteriaceae bacterium
TATTATACTTTTATTGTACAAGTAAAGAACGAAGAAGATATCTGGAGTGACCCTACCGGTCATTCTTTCACCATCCTTACCCCCATCTGGAAACGCTGGTGGTTCTGGGTACTTTTAATAACTCTGGGCGCTACAAGCATTTATATGTTTGTAAAGTACCGTTTAAATGCCTTGCAAAAAGAAAATTTATTGCTTGAACGCCGTGTAAAGGAACGCACGTTTCAAATAGAGAAACAATCTAAAATAATTGAGAGCAAAAATATAGAGCTAGAACAACTCTCACTTGTTGCAAGCAAAACAGATAACGTTGTATTGATCCTGGATGCAGACGGAAAGCTAGAGTATATTAACGAAAGTTTCGTAAGGCTCAATAAGATGAGTATGGAAGAGCTTGTAAAAAATTACGGGGAAACCATTTTTGAATTAAGTAATAACCCAAACATCCGCGAAATTATTGAGGATGCCGTTACCAACAAACGGTCTGTGAATTACGAATCGCTCAATAAAAAAGTATCCAGTCTAGGAGAAATGTGGGAGTCGTCTACCCTTACTCCAATTTTTGACGACAGCGGGAACCTGAAAAAAATCATCATTATTGATACGGATGTTTCCGTTAGAAAAAAACAGGAACAGATAATCGTTCAGAAAAATAAAGACATTACCGACAGTATCTCTTACGCCAGAAAAATTCAACACGCTATTTTACCAAGCGACACGGTTATTAAAACGCATATTCCTCATTCTTTTGTTTTATATATGACAAAAGATATTGTGAGCGGAGATTTTTATTGGTTCACACAGTTTGAAGACTGTTGCATTATTGCTGCAGTTGATTGCACAGGCCATGGCGTACCCGGTGCATTTATGAGCCTTATCGGGTACAATCTTTTAAACAGGATAGTGAACGAGGAAAAAATAACAGACCCTAAAACTATTTTACTGGCGCTTAACAATGGTGTTTTAGGGGTATTGCATAAGAACGAATCAGAATCCAAAGATGGAATGGACATTGCCATCTGTAAAATAAATCACGGCAAAAACACACTCGAATATGCAGGTGCCATGCGGCCACTCTGGATAGTAAATAAAGCCGGGGAACTAACTGAAATAAAAGCCGATAAGATTCCCATTGGTACCAAACAAAAAGACCGGGAAGCTACCATTGCTTATACCACACACACCATCGAGACAAATAAAGGGGATACCTTTTATATTTTTACAGACGGCTACGCCGATCAGTTTGGTGGTAAAAAAGATAAAAAATACAGTACCGGTAAATTCAAAGACCTATTAGTTGCCAATACCAGGCTTGATTTTGCAACACAGGAAAAAAACATAAGGCGGGAACACCTGGATTGGAAAGCTGAAAACGAGCAGGTGGACGATATACTAATAATTGGATTTACCGTATAATACGTGTTTTTTAAATTCCTAACTCTTTTAATAAGTCCATACACTTTTTAAAACCATCCGTTACCAGGATGTCATACTCCTCAACAAGAGTTCTTAATTTATGAAAGTCCTTTTCCTCCATCCCACTTGCCTGAATACTTTTAAAAGGCTGGAATTCCTGACAAAGCGATCTGTAATAAACATTAAAGTAATTCTGTCGCGGCTCGCTTGAAAGCAGAGCAGCTGCAGCCATGAGTTTAAAGAGAATATACTCTATATCTTTTAAAGCCTTTTCTATTTTGCGCGATAGATCAATAGAGCCATTTGTTGACAAACTTGCGTCGGCATACGTTTTAAGTAACCCAAGATTAGCAAGTATTTCTGATATTTTTCTTGAGAAGAGAAAATAATAATGATCAATGCGCCCCATGGGGAATTGTTGTTCGAAACAATCCGTATAGTGCATTACCCAGTTATAATAATCTTCATGAACCAGGGGTTGCGGAAGTATCTCAATTTCTAATTGTTTGGCAACACTGATAGCTGTTTTAAGATGTGTGGCGCACTCGTATGATTTTTCTTTAAGTCCGTCGGAAAGTTTAGAGAGATATTTATCTAATACTTGATTTTCTTCAGTTTTGCAGGCTTCAAGAAATTGCTGCTGATTAAAATATAAGGCAGGAGCATAGGCAGTAAATCCGGCATAAAATAAAGTAAATCTCTGACTCATCATTTCCTCTTCGAAAAGTATCTTCTGGGTAACGCGTTTATACAGCTTAGTGTATTATAGATCAAACGTGAAACAAAAATAGATAAAAAAAAACAGCACTAACCAATATATTTAAAGAGTTCCAACCTGTTTTAAGTCTTTATTTTTTCATTAAAACTCTTATCTTATTTTAATGGGTAAAAATACCAGTTTGATCGTATAAAAAAACTTGTTTATCGAAAATGGAAGAGAATAAACACTGGATATTTTATAAATCCTGAAAATTTAAATTTTTTAGAGCTTTTATCTCTAAAACGAGTAAAAAGTTATATTAATCCGAAATGAAAAAGTATATTAGCACACCCGAATTAACTTTATTCTAAATTTAAGAGAAGTAAAAGTG
>JAYSYG010000361.1:0-4960 GCA_043716685.1 Sphingobacteriaceae bacterium
TCTGGATCTGGGGCATTACGAACGTTTTTTAAATGTGCGTACTTCTCAGGCAAATAATGTAACAACCGGACGGATCTACCAGGCTGTTATTGAAAAAGAACGCAAAGGTGAGTTCCTTGGAAAAACCGTACAAGTGATTCCCCACATTACAGACGAGATAAAAAACCGGATCAAATTACTGGGCAAAACAGAACAATACCAGTTTGTAATTACTGAAATTGGCGGTACGGTGGGTGACATTGAGTCACTGCCCTATATTGAAGCGGTGCGTCAGCTGAAATGGGAAATGGGATCCGATTGTACGGTGCTGCACTTAACCTTATTACCTTACTTAGCTACATCTGGAGAACTTAAAACCAAACCTACACAGCACTCTGTTAAACTTTTGCTGGAATATGGCGTGCAGCCTGATATTTTGGTCTGCAGGTCAGAACACCCGATCAGCAAAGAGATCAGGAAAAAAATTGCTTTGTTCTGCAATGTTTCGCCTGAATCGGTAATTGAAGCCCTTGATGCATCCACTATCTATGAAGTTCCTTTATTAATGGAGCAGGAGAACCTGGATGAGATCGTGTTGAAAAAATTAAATGTGTCTCATACAACAGAGATCCACCTCGAAAAATGGAAAAACTTTTTGAATAAATTCCATAATCCACAAAAGGAAGTTACGATTGGCCTGGTTGGAAAATATGTAGAGCTGAAAGAATCTTATAAATCAATTGCCGAGGCCTTCATTCATGCGGGCGCGGTAAACGATTGCAAAGTAAAAGTAGATTGGATCCATAGCGAAAGCTTAACGGAAGATAATATCACCGAAAAATTTATGGGCCTGCAGGCTATATTGGTAGCGCCGGGTTTCGGAAACCGTGGGATAGAAGGTAAAATTGCTGCCATTAAATATGCGCGTGAAAACAATATTCCTTTCCTTGGCATTTGTCTGGGGATGCAATGCGCGGTGATCGAATTCGCAAGAAATGTATTGGGCTTAAAAGATGCCCACAGCAGGGAAATGAACCCGGCAACAAACAGTCCGGTGATTGATTTGCTTGAGGCCCAAAAAAATATTTCACACATGGGCGGAACCATGAGACTTGGATCTTATCCGTGTAGAATAGAGGAGGGGACACTTGCGCATTCTATTTATGGTAAGACAGACATTAATGAGCGTCATCGTCACCGTTATGAATTCAACAACGAATACACTAAAAAATTCATTGAAGCAGGTATGGTCTTGTCGGGAATAAATCCTGATGCGGGCCTGGGAGAAATTATTGAGCTACCCACGCACCCGTTTTTTATTGGGGTACAATTTCACCCGGAATATAAAAGCACGGTGGAGAACCCGCATCCTTTATTCGTAAGCTTTGTGAAAGCAGCTCTTAATTAATGGAAAAGGGAAAATGTAAGATGGAAAATGTAAGGGATAGACTTAACCATTTTCCTCCCGATAGCCATTTGGCTTACCTCTTACATTTTACATGATAATTTTTAAATGGATTTAACGCAGGTAGGATATTTTAGTAAAACGCACGGCGTTAAGGGACATCTTATTTTAAAGAGAGATAAGGATTTTTCAGAAGACGGATTGAAAGCTGTCTTCATCGAATCCCCCACAGGTAAAGCTCCTTATTTTGTAAGTGAGATCAAACAAATCAATAACGGTATGATCCTGGTATTAGAAGAAGTAACTTCTGTTGAAAAAGCAAAATCAATGCTTGGCAAAGCGGTTTTTATTGATTCGGGACTGATCGAAGAACAGGAAGAAGACTTTAACTGGATAGGTTTTGAGGTGATTGATAAAATACACGGATCTATTGGTACTATTGCAGGTGTGAGCGACAACGGTCACCAGGTTTTATTAAATATTCCTTACAAAGGAAAAGAAGTGCTTCTGCCCCTTGTTGAAGATTTTATTGAGAAGATTGACGAGCAGGACAGGAAGCTGTTTTTTAATGCTCCGGAAGGCTTGATAGACGTGTATTTGGGTGATGAGGAAAACTCAATATCTTCTGAATAAGACGGGCGAACACTTTCAGCCAAGGAAAATCCTGCAGAGTTTGATGAAATAAGGTTAACAGAACACCAGTATTAATTCGCTTTTGCTTTGCATAGAATAGCACACATGGTTTTAGCTCCTGAGAACATAATGGTACGCGCACTAAAACTTCTAAAACAGTTTCAAAAATCTCCCATTTCCCCTCAAACCGCACAATATCAAACCCTATCTGCGCTTATAAAGAAAAGCAAGAATACGGCTTTCGGGAAACAGTACCATTTCGAACAGATCTTAAAGGAAAAGGATCTGGGGACTATTTTTAGAGAAAAAGTCCCCGTTCATACGTATTCCCAAATGTTAGAAAATTGGTGGTACCGTTCTCTTAATGGAGAAAAAAATGTAAGCTGGCCCGGAAAAGTAAATTATTTTGCATTGAGTTCTGGCACGTCAGATTCTGCGAGCAAACATATTCCGGTGACAGGCGATATGATTAAATCCGTAAGACGTGTAGGAACGAAGCAGCTTTTCAGCCTGATCAATTTTAAAATACCGGCTGCCACTTTTAAGAAAGACGTTCTTATGTTGGGCAGCACCACTTCTTTAAACCTGGTAAACGGGTGTTATGAAGGAGATATGAGCGGCATTAGCACTATGAACCTGCCTTTCTGGATCTCAAAGTTTTATTTTAAACCGGGTCAGAAAATAGCAAAAACTGCCAACTGGCAAGACCGTATTAAATTAATAGTGCAGCATGCTCATAAGTGGGATATTGGCATGATCTGCGGAGTACCCTCCTGGGTGCAGATTTTACTCGAAGAAATAGTAGATCATTATAAGATCAGTAACATTCATGAGATCTGGCCAAACCTGAATGTTTATATACACGGGGGCGTTGCGTTTGAGAATTACCGGGAAAGTTTCGCCGGATTACTTGGAAAACCAATCACCTATATTGAAACATATATGGCTTCAGAAGGCTCGTTTGGATTTAACGTAAAACCAAGCGGCCAGGGCATTAAGCTGGTGTTAAACGCTGGCATATTCTTTGAATTTATTCCTTTCACACCTTCTAATTTTGATGAGGAAGGAAATCTAAAACCAGATCCTGTTGCTTATTCAATAGGTGAAGTAAAAGAAAACGTAAATTACGCAGTAGTGCTTAGTACGTGTGCAGGAGCCTGGAGATACCTGATTGGCGATGTGATAAAATTTACCAACGCTAAAGAATCTGAAATTGTAATTGTTGGGCGCACCAGGCAATTTTTGAATTTGTGCGGCGAACATGTTTCAATAGATAACATCAACAAAGCCATACAAACTACTGCGAGGAAGCTTAATATCAGCATTGGTGAATTTACTGTTGCGGGGATTAAATATGAAACCCTTTTCGCATACCGCTGGTATATAGGCTGCGATGATGTTTCTGTAAATGCAGACAAGGTTAAAAAGATTTTGGATGAGACACTTTGCGCGCTTAACGACGACTACAGAATAGAGCGGAAGGCGGCGATTAAAGAAGTACTGGTGGAACTATTACCCAATGATGTATTTTACGGATATTTAAAATGGATGAGCAAAGACGGCGGTATGAATAAATTTCCGAGGGTGCTTAAAAAAACGTATCTGGCCAGATGGGAAGAGTATCTGGATCTGAAAAACAGTAACGCGATATAATTTTATTCGCATAAGACGGTTAACCGTCTGTTTTTATATTTAGTTCTTTAGATGGGAAAAAATAAAACCAACTTGCTCCTGCAAGAAGAAGAGATGTTAGTAATATTCCAGGTGATCCCAGGTATAGATTAAATTTTTCAAGATCTGTTAACGGCAGATTCGAAGCGGTATGAGAATGCTCACTTCCATACATTACAGCCATCCATCCAAAATGAAGCGCCCAGGCATAACCAATGTGCTTGTATTGTAAGATTAAGTTATTCTTTACAAATATTGTCAGGAATAGCGTTACAAGTGTAGTTACGCACAGGTAATCTTTGTCCCTGAAATGCCATTTGTAAAGAACAAAATGCGCAAACGAAAGCAATGCTGCTAAACCCAGAGATGCTATCACCGGCTTAATTTTAAACCGTTTTATGAGCAAATGAAGCATAATAGCGCCTAATATGAGTTCTTCATTCATAATATAGAACGCATTATGGATATAGTTTTTAAAGCTGCTGATATGAATGGAAACTCCATTTTTTTCGGCTATATACGTCATGGATAAAACGGAGATTGCTGTAACACCAAAGGTCATAAGGATAGTCTTCGTAAAAATCTTTGGCGTAAACTTAAGACCACTTACAACAATAAATTCATTTTTCCAGATAAGGTAAGCGAAAAAAAAGATAATGACCGATCCGAATGCTGAGTGCCACCAGGCACCGTTAAAATCATAAGAGAAATACACATGCGATAAAATAAGCAGGATCAAACAAATGGTCTGGAATATGATTTTTTTGCTCATACGCGGAAATTCAGAGGAGTTAAAGTTTGAGGGAAATTAAAGTGTTCCATTTCAGCCGCAAAATAATAAAGATTTCACGAAAGGCAAGGGTGCGTTTAATCAAAAGAATTCCCCGAGGCTTTGCTTTAGGGTTAGCTTATTATTTTGAGACACGAATTTCACGAATTATTTTGTTAGTAAAAATTAGTACACATGGTGGCAGGATGCATCCAGGCTCTGCCTTGGGGTTATTCATTTATATCAATGTTCTTCATTCGAGTGCACGTGTATGTCTAGTTATGTAATTTATATTTTGAATTATCGCTGTTGGTAGGGCAGGTTATAAGAAAAAGATCAAAAAAAATTTAGCATATAACCAAAAATTACCTAAATTTGCGATCTTAATTACTGCAAAGTATTTATATACTATTTACTCGCTTGGTAATTAACTGATTAGGTGGACGTCGAATGTCCGGTGGACATTTGAGCGGGGATTGAGCGAAAGCCATCCACCTAACAAA
>JAYSYG010000362.1:0-1537 GCA_043716685.1 Sphingobacteriaceae bacterium
TAAAGGGGTAATATTTCGTCTTATATACATAACTAATTCGTGTTAGCGACGAGTATCCGCTTTTGCCAGTTTCACAATGTCTTTTACATTCAGTATTTGTTTTTCGTATCCCCGTAATGCACTGTTAATCATTGCCAGCCCAAGTTCTTTTAATGTAGAAGCCGCTGAAGGAAATGCAAATCGTAAAACAGGGTACAACCACGAAAGGTATTTGTAATAACTCAAGGTATTTTTCAACCCTTTTGTTGGATGCATATACCCCGGCCGAAAAAGATAAACGTTCTTAAAAGGAAGTTTTAAAAGATCATTTTCCGTTTTTCCCTTTACCCGCGCCCACATGCTTTTCCCGGTTTCCGTGCTATCCGTGCCTGCTCCCGATATGTAACAGAAGGTCATGTTAGTAATGTTTTTTACAAGCGTTGTTGCTACATGCATTGTCAATGTATAGGTCATTCGTGTGTATTCCTCCTCCTTCATTCCTACAGAGGAAACGCCGAGACAAAAAAAGCAGGCATCATACTCTTTAAGTTGTTGTTCAATAGATGAGAGATCAAAAAAATCTTCATGTACAATTTCCTTCACCTTTGGATGAATATAACCCGAAGACTTACGTGTAAGTACTAGTATTTCCCCGATATCCGGATGAAGAACACATTCATGCAATACTCCTTCACCAACCATGCCGGTAGCGCCGGTTACAATTACTTTTAATTTCATACGTAGTTAATATTGTTTTTAATTGTCATTCCCGCACTGAGCTTGCCGAATTGTGGTATAGCCATGTTAACTTCATTAGTGTTTAACTCAACAGTTTTTATTTATTTTTAATTGTTTTCGTTGAGTGCTTCGCAATTGTGTTTTGGGAAACATGGCTATTTCATACGTCTATCCTTCAAAATTATATTTTACATGACTGCCATCGCAGTAAGGCTTATTCTCTGATTTACCACACCGGCAAAGGGCGGTTACATTATTTTTCTGTATTTCATTTCCTTTTGAATCTTTAATAAGAATATTTCCATACACCAGCAGTGGGCCGTTAACAAGCGCTTCAATTCTCGTTTCAGAACTCACTTCTATCTTTCCTTCTACCTCGTTGTTGTAATAAAAACTTAAAGCCCCACTCGGGCATTTTTTCACGTGTTCTATGATCTCATCTGTAGCTGCACCTTCGGGTTTTATCCAGGGTTTAATACGTGGGTTAAAAACAGCGGGTAGACCTGTTTCGTTTTTCCAGCAAAGCGTAGAATGTATGCAGGTAGAAGGTTTCCAAACGATGGTGATTTCGCCATTGGTATATTTTTTTGTAATGTCCTTTTCCATTTAAGACAAATAAATTATTTCAGTTTTTCTAAAAGCTCATTGGTTATCGGGTCAGAATACAGTCCGTATCCATTCACCAGCAAGCCTTTTACCTTATGGTCATGCGATGAAATTGCATACAGTACAGATTGGTCTGAAGGATCTTCATTCACATCAAAGCGAAAAGATTTATCGATCTCAAATTCCGAGGCAGAGAGTCTGTGTTTTCCTTCAC
>JAYSYG010000363.1:0-1536 GCA_043716685.1 Sphingobacteriaceae bacterium
CAACAATTTAAAGTGCGTTCAACTATTACTGGTCATGGCCAGCACGGGGAGTTTGGCCAGAATGGGGGGATCATCACGCATTATTTTAATATCAATGGCGGCGCAAATGAATTTAGCTGGCCCATTACTATGAAATGTTCTTCCAATCCAGTTTTTCCACAGGGAGGTACCTGGGTTTATCCCAGGCAGGGCTGGTGTCCTGGCGCCGCTTCAATGTTAACAGAGAGTAGTATTACATCTTTTGTTACACCGGGCAGCACAGTAACACTGGACTATAACTGTTCTAATCCACAGGTGGCAAATGGCGATTATCGCTATATTGCGGTACATCAGCTTGTCACATACGGACCCGCAAATAAAACGCTCGACGTGGCAATAGAAGATGTAATAGCGCCAAGCACCAAAGTCCTGTACTCCCGCACAAACCCTATGTGCGCACGTCCGGTATTACTTATAAGAAACACAGGTTCGGGAAACATTACAAGTATCGATATCGACTACTGGATAAATAATGCAGGCGTAAAAGAAACATATCAGTGGACGGGCAATATGGCTTATATGGACACGCTAAGCATTGTTTTACCGTTAGGCCAGCTGTGGGCGCATAGCCTTAACCCAGGCAACAATAAATTTCATGCAGAAATAAAAAAGGCAAATGGTGTGGCCGATCAGTACAGTTTTAATAATTTTTACAATTCAGATGTTATATTGCCTGATCTGCTTCCAAATGAATTTGTGATTGAATTTAAAACGAATAATAATCCAGCTGAGAATTCTTACACCCTTGTAGATGACGCAGGAAATGTTGTTCCGGGCTCGAGCAGCATGTCTTCACCAAATACTACTTATTCGGATACGTATCTTATTGACGGATGCTTCAAACTGATCGTTGAGGATTTAGGGGGAGATGGTTTACAGTGGTGGGCAAACACCGCACAAGGAGCAGGACTCGTAAGGATTAAGAACGCAGCCGGCGCGGTACTTAAAACATTTCAAACCGATTTCGGAAGCGGTTTTGAATACAGTTTCAGCACAGTGCCACCTGATTTTGTAGGAATTAAAAAACAGGAACTTGCAGCAAGTATAAAAGTATTCCCAAATCCTGCGCACGATAAATTCCAAGTGAGTGGAAATGGCCTCGAAACCGCAGTTGTTAAATTGACGGATGTATTGGGTCGTACTGTTGAAATACCAGTAAACACTGATAAAATGGGGTTGACATTTAATACAAGTGCATTAAGGCCGGGGGTTTACCTAATATCGATTAATAAGGAAAAGGAAACCGTTATTAAAAAAATTGTATTGCAATAGGTTTTGTCAAGTATAAATGCTTTAAGTCCTTCAAAGATAAAATCCGTATCTTTACGCCGTTGAAAAAATTAATTGCGGCCATAACTCTTATCGGATTTCTCAGTTCAACTACTGAGGTGCATGAGTTATTTAAACTCCAGCATCTGGTAGTTCACTATCTTGAGCATAGCTCTAAAGAGTCTGGGACATCCCTTTCGGAATTTTTGCATCTTCATTATTCACACG
>JAYSYG010000364.1:0-1534 GCA_043716685.1 Sphingobacteriaceae bacterium
GTCCAGATTGTTGCAGTGGCCAACATATTCTGCAATATTCTCCGCGTTACTCTGGTGTTGCAATTCAACGACATCTACATCACGGTTAAGGCGTTGAAAAAAGTACTTTCTCTTTATGCGCACATTATTTCCCCCGTCTTTTAATTCGATTACCAGGTTATAATTTCCGCTGCCCAGTTTACTTATGTCCATTTTAGAAAGCAAAGGATTTATTTTTGCACTTTGTTGTTTTTTAAAAGCACCGTAGCTGTTCAGCGGTGTTTGATCGGCATTCAGTTCCAGGTAATACGAATAAATAAACGGTTTGTTTTCTCCAAGAATAAGGTTGGTATTATAGGTCTCGAAATAAAAGGAAAGCTCTTTGCTTGTTTCAGGATAATAATTTACAGTATACGGAACAAGGTCATAACCACATTTGCTGATCGAACTCTCTGCAGTACTTTTTTTAAAGCTCTCAAGAGGTTGAATACTGGAGGATTGAATCTCTTTATCACTAAAATCGATAAAAAGAGGAGACTTTATTAGCAGTGGTTTTTTGGAAGCATCGTAATTATCACTCAAAATCATTTCCACCGCATAATTACCATTGGGTAATGAATAGCGCTGGTTATCAATAAATGAAGGAGCGTTTGCAGATGAAGTAAAAGAAGGACCGAGTAAATTATATTTATTGGCTTTTACCAGCAGAGAATCTTTAAAGATCTTAAGCTCAATGTTTATAGAGTTGTGAAATCTGCCCTCTGTTTCCTTTGTAGCCAGTGATTTACCGACAATTGTCAGATAAGTTTCTACGAAGGGTTCATTTTTAGGAGTATTAAATTTCCCGGAACTGAAATAAGCGTCCAGTTGAGCAGATAGGTTGGTGTGTATCAGCACTGTTAAAAACAGTACGAACAGGGCTTTATGGCTAGTATGAAAGTTGCTGAGAGACAATACTATAAATTTAGAAAAAAATTATGAAAATTGACTTGCCAGTTATAAAAAAAAATGTAATTTTGCCGTCTCCGGAGAAATGGCAGAGTGGTCGATTGCGGCAGTCTTGAAAACTGTTGTACCGTAAGGTACCTGGGGTTCGAATCCCTATTTCTCCGCTGAACAAAACCTGGAGCCCCTGTAAACACAGGGGCTTTTTTTATGGGGGTCAAGCTTGGGGGCAACTTTTGTGATTTTTTCAATTAGTCTTATCTACTGTTTATAACTTTCAAATATGAGCCTTGAAAATCGATCGCTTTTTGACTTAAAAGTGCTCACAAGAGTACACAAGTAATAAAAATTTTATTGCTATGTTTAATCTAATACATAGAGAGAACGAAAAAACAATCAGTAATTATTATAAATATAAAGCGGAAATCCTTAAGCTAAAGCCAAAATTAAAAAACAAATATAATTCCCAAATGATCGACGATCCATTTCTTAAAGGGTTCAAATGGATCTTGCCTGATGAAAGCATTATTTTTGGTGAAAAGCTCTTAAAGGCTGAAGTAAAAAAATATCCTTGGATAAAGCCGTAAATATTTAGTATTAAATCCAGTGA
>JAYSYG010000365.1:0-1534 GCA_043716685.1 Sphingobacteriaceae bacterium
GATAAAAAAAATTGTAACGGGTTGTCCGCATTGTTTTAATACAATTAAGAACGAATATCCTGCTTTGGGAGGAAATTATGAAGTAGTGCACCATACCCAGCTTGTTCAGCAACTAATAGATTCCGGGAAATTAAAAGTGCAGGGTGGTGAATTCAAAGGCAAAAAAATTGTGTTCCATGATCCCTGTTACCTGGGAAGAGGAAATGATATTTATGAAGCACCACGCGAAGTCATACAGAAACTGGATGTAGAATTAATGGAAATGAAACGCAGCAGAGCAAAAGGATTATGTTGTGGAGCGGGTGGCGCGCAAATGTTTAAGGAAGCTGAAAAAGGGAACAAGGAAGTAAACAACGAACGCGCGGAAGAGGCACTGGCACTGAATCCTGACGTGATAGCGGTTGGCTGTCCTTTTTGCAATACAATGATGACAGATGGTGTGAAACACTTTAACAAAGAAGATAAAACGAAAGTTTGGGATGTTGCAGAACTCATTGCAAATGCAAACGATCTATAAGAACTGAAATGAAAAAAATAGTATTATTTTCACTTGTAACGGCCCTGCTCTTTGTATTTACCCGCTGCAATAACAAGCCAGGTGAAACGGAGACGGCAACAAAAAAGGCAGACAGTCTGAGTATTAAATTAAATTCGCCTGAGCTTAAGGCTGTGAATGCCGAATTATTGAACGATCCTTCAAATGCTTCTCTTTATAATAAAAGAGCTTTGGTCTATTACAAACTCCGCGAATTTCCCGAAGCAGAAAATGATGCAAAGCGCGCCATGAAAATGGATAGTACGCAGGCACTTTATTATCTCACACTCGTAGACATTTATTTTAGCGAGCAAAAAAGCCGGGGCTCAAAAGAGCTACTTGAATTTACGGCAAAAAAATTTCCGGAGAATATAGAATCTCTATTAAAACTTGCCGAATTGTATTTTATTGTAAAGCGTTACCAGGAGGGGATCGATTACGCCAACAAGGCCTTAAAGATAAACGAGAGTCTTGCGAAAGCATATTTTATTAAAGGAAGGATTTATAGGGAAACAGGCGATACGTCCCGCGCTATCTCCAGTTTGGAAACAGCTGTAGAACAGGACAATAAATATGTAGACGCGTTTTATGATCTCGGTATTTTATATGCAGCAAGAAGAAATCCGATAGCACTTGATTATTATAATACCATACTTCGCATCGATCCTTCAAACATAACGACCAATTATGCGAAGGCAAAATTGTTGCAGGATCTGGGTAGATTTGAGGATGCGATCAGGATCTATGAAGGAATAATTAAGACAGATAAAAGCTGTGCAGAATGCTATCACAACCTTGGAGCCATTTATCTCTATGCCAAGAAGGACCTTAAAAAGGCACTGGAACAATTTACAAGGGCAATTGAAATAAATCCAAATTATTTGGAAGCCTATTTTGCACGCGGCTATACCTATTCAAAACTCAAGGATAAAGAAAGTGCAAAGGCCGATTATAACATGTGTCTTAAAATCCAGCCCAACTACGACCCTGCGGTTGAAG
>JAYSYG010000366.1:0-1533 GCA_043716685.1 Sphingobacteriaceae bacterium
ATATCCTCAAAACCCGGATATTCTGTATGCTATTCTTGATAATCAATCAGCAAGAAAAGAAGATAAAAAAACTGAACTCAATGGAAAGCTTACCAGAGATGATCTTCGGAAAATATCTAAAGAGGATTTTTTAAAACTTGGAGATTCTTCAATTACTCAGTTTTTAAAAGGTAATCGCTTTCCGGCTAAATATACTGCGGCCTCTGTTAAAAAAGATATTCTGGCCGATAAAATTAAACCCGCAGCTTTGGTTGAATATCTTGAAGATGCCAATACTCAAATGTTCGGTACCGCCATTGTGGAGGCCGAAGTTTATCGCAGTAATGATGCCGGTAAATCCTGGAAGAAAACAAATACAGACGATCTTCGGGGCGTTTATAATACGTACGGTTACTACTTCGGCCAAATCAGGGTTTCCCCGGTAAATCCTGATAAGATTTATATTATGGGAGTTCCTATTTACCGTTCAGATGACGGAGGTATATCGTTTAAAAATATCAACGGTGCCAATGTTCACAGTGATCATCATGCCCTGTGGGTTGATCCGAACAAAGCCGGTCACCTGATTAATGGGAACGATGGAGGGATCAATATTTCATATGACGATGGAAAAAACTGGTTTAAAGCGAACACTCCCGCCGTTGGTCAGTTTTATTCGGTGACTTTGGATATGGCAAAACCTTACAATGTGTATGGAGGATTGCAGGATAATGGTGTTTGGATGGGCCCATCAACCTATAAAGCAAGTTACGAATGGTTTGGTGAAGGCGATTACCCCTACAAACAAATTTGGGGCGGCGATGGGATGCAGGTTGCTGTTGATACCCGCGACAATAATTTGGTTTACACCGGATCGCAATATGGTGCTTACGGACGGTTTAATAAAACCACTAAAGAGCGCTTACAATTTCAGCCAAAGCATGAATTGGGTGAGCGGCCTTTACGCTGGAATTGGGAATCGCCCATTTTGGTTTCAAAACATAACCAGGATGTTATTTATTTCGGTTCCAATAAGTTCCATCGCTCCTTAAATAAGGGAACTGATTTTGTTGCCCTTTCGGGGGATTTAACCCGGGGCGGGAAATACGGCGATATTGCTTACGGCACCCTCACAACTATTGATGAGTCTGCTTTAAAATTTGGCCTAATTTACACCGGAAGTGATGACGGGCTGATTCACGTTACTAAGGATGGAGGCTATACCTGGACCAAAATTTCTGATCAGCTGCCACAAGATTTATGGGTATCGCAGGTAACTCCTTCTAATTTTGATGAAGGAACTGTGTATGCATCTTTAAATGGTTACAGGTATGACGATTTCAATTCATATATCTATAAATCTTTCGATTACGGCCAAAACTGGTTTCGCACAGGTAAAAATTTACCTTTAGAACCGGTTAACGTGGTTAAAGAAGATCCTAAAAACAAAAACATTGTGTATGCCGGTACAGATCATGGGTTGTACATTTCTTTAAATGCAGGTAAAACGTTTATGCGATTTGCGGGAAATATTCCATCAGTAGCAGTCCATGA
>JAYSYG010000367.1:0-4948 GCA_043716685.1 Sphingobacteriaceae bacterium
ATTCACCGGCTGGGGCTCTTGTATGGCAAAGCCGGGAAGATCTCAATCGCTGAAGTAAACGATTTGGTGGTTGTAGAGATTACTATACCTTTGAATTAATAAAATAAGAATACAGATACTCGACAAGCTCAGTGCGAGAATGGCAATTAAAAAACAATAACATCAACATTATGAAAGCAATAATAATAGATGACGAGCGCCTTGCAAGGCAAGAACTCAAGAACCTGCTGGGGGCCCACAAGGATATTGAAGTGATTGCCGAATGTTCGGATGCACAGCAAGCGAAAGAGAAGATCAACGAATTAAAACCGGATATTATTTTTTGTGACATCCAGATGCCCGGAAAATCGGGACTGGAACTCGTAGAAGAAATTTCAGCTACCGTGGATGTTGTTTTTATTACGGCGCACGACGAACATGCTATTAAAGCATTTGAATTAAATGCGTTTGATTATCTTTTAAAGCCTGTGCAGGTAGACAGGCTTGCGGAGACAATAAAAAAATTATCAATTAAGGAAACAGCTTCACGCCTCGATAATAATACACCTTTGACAGAAAAGGACATGGTGTTTATCAAAGACGGTGAAAAATGCTGGTTTGTAAGGCTTTCTGATATCCGCCTTTTTGAATCGGAAGGAAATTACGTGCGCGTTTATTTTGATAATTTTCGCCCGCTTATTTTAAGAAGCCTGAATAGTCTTGAGACCCGCCTGAATGAAAAACAATTCTTCCGGGCCAGCCGCAAACACATGATCAATATGAGCTACATCGCAAGTGTTGAAACCTGGTTTAACGGGGGACTCAATGTAAAACTAAAAGACGGGAAAGAAATTGAAATTTCCCGCCGCCAGGCAGTGAAATTAAAGGATATGATGAGTTTATAAATTATGACTGCAATTCATACTAAATTCATAAATTTGCCGTTATTAACCAGTTGAAAAAGATAGCACTTCTTATATCTGTTTTTGTTACCCTCAAAGGTTTTTCACAAATAGGCGGCACACGCACATACCGTTTCCTGGATATTCCAATGACGGCGAGAGCTGCGGCTCTTGGAGGAAGCAACATGAGTATTTGGGGCGAAGACATAAACCTGATCCACAGCAATCCCGCTTTATTAAATCCTGCCATGACAAAACAGGTGGCTTTTAATTACTGCAATTATGTTGGCGACCTTAATTTTTATTACGCTGCGTATGCCCATAGCCTGAAACAATATGGCACCGCTGCAATAAGTCTGCAAACCTTCGACTACGGTAAATTTGACGGTTACGATGAAATTGGACAAAAGACGAATACATTCAGGGCGAACGACAACTGTATAAATTTAACTTACGCCAAACCTATGGCGGATTCTATGTTTAATATTGGCATCGCATTAAAAACCATTCTATCCCAATATGATGTATATAAGTCCTTCGGAAATGCCATCGATTTTGGTGTGACTTACCACACTAAAAAGAATATGACAGTAAGCTTATTGGTTAAAAATGTGGGCTTTATCTGGAAAACGTATTCAGGCAATGGAACCAAAGAAAGTCTGCCGCAAACGGTACAGTTAGGGATCAGTAAAAAAGTGGCCAAAGCCCCGTTCAGGTTGTTTTTAGTATATGATCAGTTGTTGAAATGGAACCTTAAATATATTAGTCCGATAGATACAACGGGCAAAAACAGTCAGCTGAACTCAAAGGAAACAAAGCAGGATTCCACAGGCTTTCAGCGCTTTAAAGTAAGGACCGGTAGAGTAGGCGATAATTTAATGCGTCACATAGTTGTGGGAACTGAAATTGTTTTGACGAAGAATTTTAACCTGCGGGTAGCCTATAACTATAGGAGACAAAAGGAGATGACCTTGCCTGAGCGCAGAGGCGCTAATGGCTTAAGCTTCGGTTTTGGTTTCCGCGTAAAACGGTTTGGATTTTCGTATTCGTACTCAAAAATGGCCTTTCCCGGCAATTCTCACATTTTCGGCCTCACGTTTGGCTGGTAATAAATTAATATTTTTTTAGTGTTTTTCAAGCCCTGCCCACTTATCCGGCAAATGCTGCCAATTATTAATACGCCAAAGTTATTTACCTTTGCAAGCGTAACTTTATAGAAGTTACTAACTTGAAATTTTACAGACATAGCCTTGTATTTTTATTTTTGCTCTTTTGTTTTTTACAGAAGGGTAAGGGGCAATGTTTACTTGTTACTACGAATCCTAATTACAATTGTTTGACGTCTGTGTGCGAGATCACCATCCATGTAAGCTCTATGGTATCGCCGCCTTACACCATAACTTCGAGTCCTGCCGGGATAAGTGGTGTAATGACTACCACTATTTTTACAATGAGCAACATCCCTTTCCAGAACAGTTATAATATTTTAATTTCAGGAACCGGAACCTGTTCAGGATATGGGCAGGTTTTGTATTCTAATCCTACCTTATCCAATAATATAACAGTAACAAGCACCAATGTCAGCTGTTACGGAGGCAGTGACGGTTCGGCGGTTGCCGGATTTCCAGGAACACCCCCTTTTAGTTTTCAGTGGTCAACCGGACCTACAAATACCATAGTTACGGGGCTTAGTGCAGGGGTTTATACTGTTACAATTTCTGATAGCAAAGGCTGTATTGCGAGCACACCATTTACAATTAATCAACCTTCCCCGCTCAATAGTCAATTAGCTACAACCCTTATCCCTTGTTTTGGAGGAACGATTTCTTCTGCAGTAACAAGCACAGGTGGAGCAGGTCCTTACACATACACAGTTAATGGCAGTGCACTTGCGGTTTCTCCGGGCACTGTGGCAACAAATCTTTCAGTTGGTGTGCAAACGGTTACGGTAAAGGATACTAAAGGATGTTTAACAACAAATACAGTACTGCTTAATCAGGCGGCGCAGCAAATTATAACACCTACCATTACGCAACCCCTTTGCCCTAAGACTTCTGATGGCGCAATCAGTGTTACCGCATCCGGCCCTGTGGCTGGCTACAGTTATTCATGGCACCCTGGTTCATCAACAAGTGCTACACTGTCTAATATACCCGCCGGCAATTACACACTTTACCTTCATGATGCGAGCAATTGTATCACTAAAAGCGTTATTGCAGTTCCGGCCCCCCCCGGTGTAGTGCCGATGCCTTTTATACAAAAGGAAAACTGCAGCGCTGTGGATGGAGCCTTTACATTGAATGTTTCCGGCGGATTTCCCCCCTATACATATACTACCTTGCCTGGAAACACTACCGGCAGTATAGTTACAGGATTGAGTACCGGAACGTATTCCACAATTATTAAGGACTCGCAAAATTGTATAGATACCACGCACTTTTATGTCGGCAATTTAAGTACCGTTAGTTTAAATATCCTTACGGTTACACCTGTGCAGTGTTATAACACCTGTAATGGAAGTGTGATTTTAAATGTTCAGAATGCCGTTCAGCCAGTAACGTATAGCCTTACCGGATTTCCTGTTACTACTAACAGTGTGATATCAAATTTGTGCGCAGGTATATATATTGTAAAAGCCATAGATAATATCGGTTGCCCGGGCTTTGATACTATTAACTTTCCCATTCCGCCTGTATTTTCGTATTCAGCAACTACACCACCAGTAATTTGTATTGGTGGGCATGCCGAACTTAAGGCCACTGCTTTGGGGGGAAGCGGCCAACTCTCTTATATTTGGAAGCCAGGAAGCCTTACAGGCCCGACCGTGAATGTAGAGCCGGTTGTAACGACCACGTATAGTTTGAGTGTATTCGACTCAAAAGGCTGCACGTTGCCACCTTACCCGGTAATTGTAAATGTTCATCCTAAAATTTCAATTAATATCAATACCTCTAACGCCGCTATTTGCCCGGGTACCACAGCCCAGATAACTCCAACTGTAACCGGAGGAGACGGAAATTATGACTACCTCTGGTCGCCGGGAAACAATAAGGGTTCTTCTATTTTTGTTGAAAACATTACAATTCCTACGTATACATTGACTGTGAATGATGCCTGTGGCTCTCCAACGGGTGTTCTTGAAATAAAGATAAAACTCCACCCTGTTATACAGCCTTTGTATAAAGAAGAAGGAAAAGGAGGTTGTTCTCCGTATTGCACCACATTTATAAACACAACTCCGCGGTCAAAAAATGCGATCTGGAATTATGGAGACAGACCTTTTGAACAGGGAGGCGACACCACGAAGTATTGTTATGACAAAGCCGGGAGTTTTAATTTAAGGGTAACAGTTACCGATTCTAACAGTTGTAAGGCATCTTATACCTATATGGCTGCGGTAAATGTATTGCCCCGCCCGGATGCCGGATTTATAACAAACCCGGGCACAATAACATTGAACGATGCCGAAGATGTATTAATAAAAAACACAACTGACAATGCCACGATATTTAAATGGTATATCGATGGGGAATACCGGGGTGCAAGACAAAATATTAATTATTCGTTCAAGGATACAGGGTGTTATGACATTAAACTGATCGCAGAAAACGAAAACCATTGCGTAGATTCTACTATTCGCAGCATTTGCGTGTTTGAAGGATTTAATTTTTATATGCCACGGGCTTTTACACCAAACAATGATGGATTAAATGATGTATTGTTGCCAAAAGGAACAGGCTGGTTATACGACAATTATAAATTTGAAGTATACAACCGTTGGGGACATAAAATCTTTTCGACTGGAAATGTGACTGAAGGCTGGGATGGCGGCGTGAAAATAGATCCGAATATAGTGGATGTTACAAGCGCAGATGCTAATGATGTTTACGCCTGGAGAGCGGTTGTAACAGATAACATGCAAAAAGAACATGAACTGCGTGGCTTCGTAACCCTCGTTCGATAGGGTTTTCTGTCTCTCACAAATAACTGAATTTACCTGGCTACGTTTTTTTCAGAAACAACAAAGTCTTTTTTATCAGGTTTTATAAAAATCCTGTGCCACCTTA
>JAYSYG010000368.1:0-1530 GCA_043716685.1 Sphingobacteriaceae bacterium
TATTGCCCGAGAGCGTAGATTTTGGATTTATAAGGTCTGTAGCATTGAGCGACGACCCGCACTTTTCACACTGATCGCCGTAAGCATTTGGATTTGCACAGTTTGGGCAGGTGCCAACGATATAACGATCAGCAAGAAATTGTTGAGCGGCTTCATCGTAATACTGTTCGGTAACCAGCTCCGTAAAACCATTTTTCTCATACATGACCTTAAAGATATCAGAAGCTGTTTTGTGATGTACTTTAGAAGACGTGCGTGAATAAATATCGAAGGATATGCCAAACTCTTTAAAGGCATCTCCCATTATCTTATGGTATTTATCAACCACGGCTTGCGGAGTTGTATTTTCTCTTTTTGCTTTGATCGTAATTGGCACACCGTGCTCATCGCTTCCGCAAACAAATTTAACATCGTGTCCAATGCTCCTTAAATATCTTACGTAAATGTCGGAAGGAAGATAACAACCGGCGAGATGGCCAATGTGTACAGGCCCGTTTGCATAAGGCAAAGCAGCAGTAACAAGAGTTCTTTTAAATGTTGAATTCATATATTTGGAGCGCCCCGTTCCGTGAAAATAAAGGATGCTTTATTTCTTTCTAAATTATAAATTATTACTTTTATACAAAGGTAAAATAAATCTATCATGAGCAATAAAAAAGAAATTTGGAAAGCCATTAGCATTGATGGGAAAAAGCCCACTGTACCTTACATGATATCCAATCATGGGCGTTTTGGAGTAATGATTAACGGTAAAGTAGAGGTAAGGCAGTTTAAGCCCACGGGCGGCAATTACCGATACAATACAAGGCAGAATGGTAAAAACAAAGCTATATTTTTGTATAAGGAAGTAGCAAGGGCCTTTCTTAAAAAACCTTCTCTGAAATATAAATTTATTATTCATAAAGATCACAATTACCTGAATGATGATGTAACCAACCTGAAGTGGGCAACCCATGAAGAACACAGGGCGCATACATCGCAAAGTCCGAGGTCGCTTCTTTCAAGACAAAAGAAGGCCATTACCAGTAGTACACATTCAAAAGTTCTGTCAGAAAAAAATGTAATTGCCCTGAAAAAAATGATCTGGGATCCGAAGCGCAAATTATCGTTTAGTAAACTGGCCGAAAAGTTTGGCGTATCAGAAATGCAGATCTACCGTATTAAGAATGGCGAGTTTTGGTACCATATTAAAGTAGACAATGAGCCATTACATGCTAAATACAAACGAAACCTGAGTAATATTTCTTATCACGAAAAACTTGCGCTAAAAAAGGCGGCTGCTAAAAAGAAGGCTACGGTAAGCTCAGCTTCGACAGGCTCAGCTTCCGCAAAATCGACAGGCTCAGTTTTCGGAAAAAAAGCACCCGCAAAACGCGGACTAAAAAAAATGGCATCTAAAAAATCTGCCAAAAGAAAAAGATAAATGGCAACAGTACCACCGTATTTAAAAAAGGGTGACACCGTCCTTATTATTGCTACAGCCCGCGCCAGGAATAGAGAACAAATTCAACCTGCTATTCATATTCTCGA
>JAYSYG010000369.1:0-1530 GCA_043716685.1 Sphingobacteriaceae bacterium
GACCCTAATACACGTGTCATGTCAGCGGTTACTATAAATATCCCCGAACCTATCATGCTGCCCGACACGAGCATAATGGTATCAAAAAGATTTAAACTCCTTTTTAATTCGGACATAGTGAAAATAGTTTTAAAGATGGTTAAATTTGCGCAGCAATATATCTATTAAAAATCAGGAATAAAACCAACTGCAGAAAACAATCAGGAAAGATGTGATCTGCTTGCGGTGTATAAAAAAGATAAGGCAAAGACATGAACGTTATAGGCGAGCGGATAAGTATTTTAAAAAAGGAAAATTTAATTAGTGTGGTGATCCTGCCTACTAACGACAAAAACAAGCTCCGGTTGCTTTTTTTATGGCTGATGGCGTGGACCGTTTGCGGCTTAGTTGTATTTGCCAATTATTTTAAAGTCACCGATCAGCAGTCGAAGCTGTTTATCATGATCTACCTTTCCTTCTGGTTCTATTTTGAATTTAATATTGTACGCACATTTATATGGAAAAGATCCGGTAAGGAAAAACTCTGGATACAGGATGGCATTTTACATTATCAGCGCGAAATAAATAAAAAGGGAAAAATACAAGAGTTTAATCTCAACCTGGTGAGTCCATTGCAGGTAGTAGAATTAAAACCCACGCGTTTTAGCGATATTGTTAACCAGAGTTTCTGGGTAAAGGGTGGGGAACGACTGGAGTTTTACACCCAGTCAAAAATTGTGCGTTTAGGAATGCAGATCTCTGACGACGAAGCAAAAAAAGTAATGAAGGACGTCAACCAGTTTATTCCTTAAATCTCTTAAAACAATATCTAAATTTTAGATTTAACATTCCGGCAACTGATTTTTTTATCTTTTCACCTCATTTGTAAAAATTGTGCGTGGAAATACTTTACCTTTATTTTTCACACCTATTAACTAAACATGAGAAAAGTTTTATTTGCTTTTGCCCTTACCCTTATTTTTAAAACGAACGCGCAGGTAACGCCACCTCAACGTTGTGGCACTCCTGACTTACCGGTTGAGTTCGAGGCCTGGCTACAGAGTGTAACGCCGGCTAAGGGTAAGTATGGAACGGCGAATGTTCAATCTGTATTTAATATTCCTGTGATCGTGCATATTCTTCACAACAACGAACCTGTAAACAGTGTTTCTGCAACCAGTGGAAATAACCTGAACGCAGCCCAGGTAGTGAATCAGTTAAACATTTTAAATAAAGATTTTAACGGAACCAATGCAGATACGAATCTAATTCCTTCTGTTTTTAAGCCTTTTCTCGGAAAATTCCAGGTAAATTTTTGCCTGGCCGTTGTGAACCCAACCGGTGGAATACTGGCAGAGCCTGGAATTGACAGGATTGACAGGATTGCTAAAGGATGGTCAGCCATGCCGTATTCACAAACGTATATTGATGGAACAGTTAAACCCAACAGTATCTGGAATCCAAATATGTATTTAAATATGTGGGTGGCTCCTTTAAGTAACGGTCTTTTAGGCTACGCTACTTTTCCAAATCCCGGAACATCCGGATTGT
>JAYSYG010000370.1:0-1530 GCA_043716685.1 Sphingobacteriaceae bacterium
GTGTATTCAAAAACTGTTTTCTCTCCTTCAAATTCAGCATAACTAAAATCCGTTTCCAGGTCGCAGTCAAAAAAGGTCTTTTTAGCAGAGAGGTCGTGAAGCTTTACATGCTGGTGTTCATCCAACCCTCTTAGACGTCTGTATTCACTAAGAGAAAAATCTTTTACATAGGAATTTGTCAGTTGAAGCGCTGCGCCAGCATCAATGAGGGCATATATTTCTTCTTTTGTAACAACTGCAAGAGTATAGGAAGAAACACGTTTATTATTTTCATCGTAAAAAATAATTGTTGCGGTTCCTGCATTCTTGCGTGCGCCTTCGGCAGAAGGTTTATCCGTTATTTCAACATCAAAGCGCAGCAAATGATGTTCGTGCAAGGGGCTTTCCAGCATTTTATTTCTTAGGGTTTGATTAGAGAGAGCAGGTGAAAATAATACAATGTCAGCAGGAAAACAAAACTTTTACAAGATGTACCACGAACGAAACTTTTATCTTACGGGTGTGCAGGAATTTCTTACCATGATCTTTAATCCACCCCTGATTCATTAAAGATCTTAGCATCAATCACACCAATAATCTTAAAATCAGTTCTGCGGTTCTTCGCCCTGTTATCTGGGTTATCGCTGCCATCAGGATTCTCATTAGGAGCAATCGGTTTGCTTTCACCATAACCCTTGGCAATTAATCGCTTCGGATCAACGCCTTTGCCGACCATGTATTTTACCATGGCATCCGAACGTTTTTGCGAGAGTTTCAAATTATACGCATCGCTTCCCTTATTGTCCGTGTGTGATTGGATCTCAATGATTAGCTCCGGGTTTGCGCGCATAAGGCGAACGACTATTGTATCAAGATTAGGTTTACTTGCTTCCAATATGTCAGCTTTTCCAAATTCAAAAAGAATATTCGGAATACGTACCGGTTCCTTTGGTTCTCTTATAAGTTGCAGATCCTTCGCTATTTCCTGGGAAGTTGTAATTCCAAGTGTGCTCACCTCTCCGCTTGATCCAAGGTAGTGCGGTTTCTTAACTACCAGAAAATATTCCTGACCGGCATCCACCGCAGTCTTGTATTTTCCGAGGCTATCACTGGCCATTGTTTTAACCAGGAATTTTTCGCCTGTCTTTTTATCTTTAATATATAGTTCAATGGTAGCGTCCTTTATCACCGCGCTGTTGTCAAGCATTTCACTAATTGTACCTGCTAGAAAAAGACGGATGTATTCGCCGTGCCTGTAAAAATAAATATCGTCACAGCAGGTTTTATTTTTCAGTGAATTGCCCCCCTTACGATTACTCACAAAAAAACCTTCGCCCCTGTCGGTAGAAATCGTATAAAATATATCATCCGCTCCGGTATTAATTGGCTGACCGATGTTTTCGCTTCCTGTAAATTTTTTTCCATCACCCTTGCTTCTGAAAATATCAAAACCACCGAGTCCGCCTAATCCATCAGAGCTATAATAAAGTGTTCGTGTGTCATTGTCAAAAAAAGGAGTGATCTCATCCTGCGACGTATTTATCTTTGAAC
>JAYSYG010000038.1:0-2501 GCA_043716685.1 Sphingobacteriaceae bacterium
TTGCATCCCAGCTTTCTTTTACATCGCACCAGTGGCAGCCAACATCACAGCCACCAATGCGGATAAAATAAGCAGCTTTGCCCGTATTAAAACCTTCACCCTGGATCGTATAGAATTCCTCCATCAACGGAAGTAATTTTCCTTCTTTTAAAAGAACCTCATCCGCGGGACTTAAGCTATGTAATTTGTAATTCAAGGCCGCAAATTTAGGCATAGATTGAGACTTATTCTAATTTGTCTTACTCTAGTCTCTCGCCTGTCACTTCTTGCCTCTTGACTTTCGCATCTTTCTTCTTGTCTCTCGCATCTTGCTTCCCTTCAGTCTCGCCTCCATCCAGTCCCGCCTCCTTGTTCTCAACCCTTAACATTATTCTCACAAAGAATTTGTAACTTTATCCTCTATGAATATTGGAATGGTTTGCTTCCCAACCTACGGCGGAAGCGGCGTAGTAGCTACAGAACTTGGTATTGCCCTCGCAAACAAAGGACACAAAGTGCACTTTATGTCATATAGCCAGCCTTTTCGTTTGAACCTTTTTAACGAAAACCTGTTTTACCACGAATTTAATGTGAACGATTATCCTTTGTTTGAATACCAGCCTTACGAAAGTGTGCTGGCGAGTAAAATTGTGGATGTTGCCATTTACGAGCAACTTGATGTGTTGCACGTGCATTACGCAATTCCACATGCTTCTGTTGCTTATACCGCTCAGCAGATCTTAAAATCCAAAAAAATAAACCTGCCTTACGTTACCACTCTTCACGGAACAGACATAACCCTTGTAGGACGTGATCCTGCTTTTGAGCCAGTGATCCGGTTTTCGTTAAATCACAGCAATGCGATTACATCTGTTTCTGAGAGTCTTAAAAAGGACACACTGAAAACCTTTAAGATCGATAATAAGATTACCGTTATCCCCAATTTTATAAATATTAAAGATTACGAAACCACTAAAGAGCATTGCGTAAAACGCAAATATGCTCCCAAAGGAGAAAAATTGTTAGTGCATATGAGTAATTTCAGGAAGGTGAAGCGTATTGAAGATGTTTTAGGAATTTTTGAAAATGTACGGAAACAGGTTCCTGCAAAGCTTATTTTTGTGGGTGATGGTCCTGAGAAGGCAAATATAGAGCAACTTTCCAGGCAAATGAACCTTCATCACGATATTATCAACCTGGGTAAGATTGCTGACCCAAAAGAAATTTTAAGCGTGGCCGATCTCTTTATTCTGCCATCGGAAACAGAAAGTTTTGGTTTGGCTGCCCTTGAGGCAATGGCGATGAAAGTGCCTGTAATAAGCACAAACAGTGGGGGTTTGCCTGAAGTAAATATTCACGGTAAAACCGGTTTCTTAAGTAAGGTAGGTGACGTGGAAGACATGTCGAATAACGCCCTGAAGTTATTAAAGGAAAATTCCCTTCTTGAGCAATTTCGGGAGAACGCTTTTACCCAGGCTAAAAAATTTGATATTGAAAAGATCCTTCCACAATATGAAAAAGTATATAACCAGCTCCTTGTAAAAGAGCCTGTTAATGGCTAAGAACAGATCTCTTCCGTGTTAATCCTGAAAAAGCGATGTATGGAAATCTATTGAACTTTCCTAGAATTTACCTCACATAATTAAGTAAAAAAACGGGTATGATTTTTGTTTCTTACTTTATTGGAGAGGTGACTCTTTACAAGTGTTAAAAAATTATTTGTAGTTTTTTTGAATGAAAGGCTTTAATTTAGTGCTGGTAAAATGGTAAAGATAAGTACCCATAATATTGAGATCTCTGTTGAAGTCAAGTATTGGCCGCAACACAGTATGCCTAAGGAAAATCATTATTTTTTCGTCTATTTTATCACCATAGAAAATAAAAGTGATTTCTCTGTGCAGTTACTAAGGCGGCACTGGGATATTTTTGATAGCATTGGTGATAACCGCGAAGTAGATGGCGACGGTGTAGTGGGGGAGACACCGGTTTTGGAACCCGGTCAAAAATTTGAATACAATAGTGGCTGTAACTTAACCAGTGAAATGGGCCACATGAAAGGATATTACACCCTTTTAAAATTACTGGACGGGAAAGAATTTAATGTAGACATTCCGAAATTCGATCTCATCGTTCCTGCTAAAATGAATTGAAATTCGTTAAAAAAGACATGAATTTTCACTAATATCCACAAATAATTATTACTTTATTGAATGCGTTTAATAGGATCAATCGGAAAAGTTGTTGAGACGTTAAATAAGAACTTTAAAGAATGTTGCTAATTTGTAATGTGAGCCAACCCAGGCTTTCCCGCGTGCAGGCCTGCTATCACGATAGCCTATCGGAAGGCGCAGAGTCGGTGTTAAACAAGAAAACAAGGATTTAGCACTTAATGAAGAGCCAAAAAAATTAAAAGCACAGCCCAAAAACTCAGTAAAAAATAAAATTGCTAACTTTACTAATACATTAAAAAATCAGAGAAATGGCAACAGTAGCAAAAACAATAGACACAAAAATTATAAATT
>JAYSYG010000371.1:0-1528 GCA_043716685.1 Sphingobacteriaceae bacterium
AGCCCTAACACAATTTGCCCACGGCGCCGGTTGTGGTTGCAAGATCGCTCCACAAGTGCTACAGGAAATTTTAAAAGGCGAGGTAATGCAACCCGGAAATAAAAATCTACTCGTGGGAAACACCAGTAATGACGACGCTGCCGTTTATGATCTTGGCAATGAAAAAGGATTGATCGCCACTACCGATTTTTTTATGCCCATTGTGGACGATGCTTTTGACTTTGGTCGCGTAGCTGCTGCCAACGCAATAAGCGACGTTTATGCAATGGGCGGAACGCCAACACTTGCGCTTGCCATTTTAGGGTGGCCGGTTAATAAATTATCAACGGACCTTGCAAAAAAAGTAATTGACGGAGCGCGTACAATTTGTAACGAAGCTGGAATTCCATTGGCAGGTGGCCACAGCATTGATACACTGGAACCCATGTTTGGCTTGTCTGTAAATGGAATGATCGATCTTCCCAATTTAAAAAAGAATAATACATCGCAGGAAGGTGATTTTATATTCCTCACCAAACCTTTAGGAACGGGGATTTTGTCTACCGCTCAGAAAAGAAACGTTTTAAAAGAAGAAGATGAAAAAGTATTGCTTAGCCAACTCACACAATTAAATTCTATTGGTGAAAAACTGGGGAAGATAAGCGGTGTAACAGCCATGACAGATGTTACCGGTTTTGGCTTGCTGGGGCATCTAATTGAAATGGCGGAAGGAAGCGATCTGACAGCTCAATTAAATTATTCGTCTCTTCCAAAAATAAATTCTCTTGCTTCATACATTAGCCAGGCCATTGTTCCAGATGCGACCTATAGGAACTGGAACGCTTATCAATTGAAGGTCTTTTTTGGAGAAGGCGTAAACGTTTCGGAAGCCTTTTCTGTTTTGCCCGATCCACAAACAAACGGAGGTTTATTATTTACCGTAACTAAAAACGCATTGAAGGAAGTAAAAACATTGCTCGCCGAAAACGGACTCGGAAATTTCTCTGAACCGATAGGCTGCATGCTGAAAAAAGAAGAAAAAGTGATTCGGGTTGAGAGTTAACTTACATGTTTCGCGCAAAGACACAAAGAGCGTAAAGCCAGTTTCTTTGCCTTCGTGTTTAATTTAATCCTCTTCGCGCCTCTGCGTGCAAAAAAAAGAAATAAAACTAATTCGGGTTGAGAATTAAATAATTTTATCTTTGTGTTATGACAATCGCCATATACGCGCGTTCAACCAAGGACAATCACGCTGCATATATTGAACAAATGTTTCATTACCTGAAAGGTGAAGGTGTGGAGGTTATTATCTATGAACCGTATTACAAGTATTTAAAAACAAACTCCGAGCTTAAGTTAGATATTGGTACGTTTTCCAGTTCGGAGGAACTCATCGCGAAAGCGTTTTACCTCATCTGTCTGGGTGGCGACGGTACAATGCTGGAAACCGTGACCTTTGTGAAGAAATCAGGAATCCCTATCCTGGGTGTAAATACCGGCAGACTTGGCTTCTTATCACAGGTAAATAAAGATGATCTTCAAAAAGCAC
>JAYSYG010000372.1:0-1526 GCA_043716685.1 Sphingobacteriaceae bacterium
CCTCAGGACAGCCTTCCGTTAATTGAATCGGAAGTGGAACTTCAACAGCTTGTAAAAAAGCCACATTTTAGCCCGGATGCTAAAAAAGAAGCAAAGGAAACATTAGAAGCATACCGTCAGAGGGTTATAAAAGGAGAAGTGAGCATAAGCACCATTGCCCGGTTGTACAGTGAAGATCCGGGTTCTGCCAAAGAGGGTGGGCGCTATGAAAATGTTGGAAGAGGGGTAATGGATCCGAGTTTTGAAGCAGTGGCTTTTCGTTTGAAAAAAGGAGAAGTTTCGAATGTGTTTGAAACGCCGTACGGATATCATTTTATTCAACTGGAGCAACGCAAGGGAGAATTGGTGGATGTAAGGCATGTACTGATAATGCCAAAAATGAGTAACGAAGATTTTTTTAATTGCAAAAAACAACTTGATTCCATTTATGAAGAAATAATAGCTGGAAAAATTACTTTTGAAGACGCAGTAAAAAAATACAGTGACGATGAAGAAACCAAACAAAATGCGGGACTTATGATCAACCCTGCAAATGCCTCTACGCGTTTTGATAATGAAACATTGAGCCAGATAGATAAAAATTTAATAGCGACTTTAAACAGCATGCTGCCGGGCGATTTCAGCAAACCAATGCAATTTGCCACACCAGATGGTAAGCCAGGTTACAGGATCCTGAAATTGAAAAACAGGATAGATCCGCACAAAGCTAACCTGAAAGAAGATTACCAGCGCATTTCTTTAATGGCAAACCAGGACAAAAAGAAAGAACTGGTAAGGGACTGGATCAAAAAACGCTCAAAGATCACCTATATCAAATTAGACAAAGAATACGTCTGCAAATTTGAAAACCAGTGGACGATTAAGAACTAATTTTTTGAAACTACTCTAAAAAAACTTTTCCAGACGCTCAGTCTTTCGGCCTTATAAAATTTTGCGAAGAAATTCTCAGGATTTTAAAAGGAGTTCCAAAAAAGTTCGCAAGGGCTTAAGCGTTTAGATGATCTGAAGACTTTTTTGGAAAGCCCGCGCGTGGACGTTATGCTGTTTGAGGCTCGTCTGCCTCCTTGACGAGCCGAGTTCATAACGTCGGCTTAAAAACCTGAGAATTTCAGCAAAATTTTATGCAGCCTTGACTTTTTGTTTCTTTTGCGTCAAGGCAAAAGAAAATAAAAATCTTAAGAGAAGATCATGCTGAACGGAACTTCCGCATGATCAATGGTAATTTAAAACTATAATTTAATAGTACCTTGCGCGGGTAAATTACTTGGTAAAAAAATCACATATCTATTGGTATTGCCAGATCCTCGGCTGGTCATTTTACATCATTCTTAACTCTATTTTTTTCGGTTTAACATCTCAATCAGGTTACAAAGAATACCTTATTTATTTTTTAATGTTGCCCATAGGTATTGGTATTTCTCACTTTTACCGCTTATTACTTATCCGTTTACATATTCTGAATTTTAAGATCCCCACCCAGCTTGTTTGTATTGTATTTTTTAGCTTTATAAAAGGAGTTCTTTTTT
>JAYSYG010000373.1:0-1520 GCA_043716685.1 Sphingobacteriaceae bacterium
CAATTGGTCAGGAATAATTTGGGGCAATTATGCGGTAAGATCATTTACGAAAGTAAACGTACCAAGGCCTTTACCAATGAGTGGATCGAAAAATTAAAAAGGGATATGCGCGCCCAGCAAGCGGATATTGCAGTAATTGTAACCGAGGTTTTGCCTAAAGATATGGACTCCTTCGGGTTTAAGGATGGGGTTTATATTTGTCGTTTTTCGGAAGTTAAGGCGGTGGCATTTTTGTTAAGAGATAATGTCGTAAAGATGTCTAATGCCCTGGTAAGTCAGGAAAACAAAGGCGATAAGATGCAGATGCTTTATGATTATCTGACCGCCAACGAATTTCGTCAGAATATAGAAGCTGTAGTGGAAGGTTTCGTATCACTCAAGGACAGTATTACCCGTGAAAAAATACAGATGGAGAAAATCTGGAAAGAACGTGAAAAACAACTCGATAAAGTTTTATTAAACACCACTCAGTTTTATGGTTCTATTAAAGGGATTGCCGGTAATGCGATCGGGGATATTAAGATGTTGGAGTAGTTTTGCTTCGACTATCTCAAATAAAAAATCCGCCATAATTTCGCGGCGGATTTTTTGCTTGGTTTTTAGGGTAAAAAGCTTACACTCTTACATATTAAGAATCAGTTTACTTCTTTATTCAGTGATCAACATAGTTTTAGAATCCAGTATTTCTCCGTCTATTACCATGGAGTAAAAATAAATGCCCTGACTAAGACCATTGGCAGCTATTTTAATATTTCCTTCGCCTCTTTCAGAAAGCGAGAAACTTTTCTTTTTATTCCCATTGATGTCGTACACAAAAATATTGGCACTTTTTGCAGTTGAAGGCACAGAGTATTTTATCGTTGTTTCAATATTAAATGGATTTGGTGCATTTTGATACAAAACAGCTTTTTCCGAATTAATGCCTGTGCTTGTTGTAGAAGAAAGACCAGTTGTTCCAAGAGCAGAAGATCTGCCAGCGTTTTGTTGTTTTAACTCTTCTATTTGTTTTTGTTGTTCTTTTAAAGCTTCAACTAATACCGGAATAATAGCCTGGTAGTTTACAGTAAGAACTCCATTGTCGGTTTCTTTAACTGCTTCGGGAAATACCATCTTAAGTTCCTGCGCAATAAAACCTAATTGGGGACCGGATTCAAAGCGGCGATCTTTGTTTTCCTCGGTTTTGTATTCATAAGTTACACCCCTTATTTGCGATAATTTATTAATGGAGTTTTCTATAGTTTTTATATTCTTTTTAAACTGTTGGTCTGAAAGTACCCACCAATTTCCGGTAACTAAACCACTTCCGTTAACGGTAAATACCATGCCGGAATTTGGTCCTGCTGAAAAGATCCCAGCGCCATTATTATTTATTCGCATGATTTCATTTCCCCAAATACCAAAGGCCATACTACCAGTTCCAGGATGGAATATCCCTGTCTGGTCTTCATTAAGCCAGGTATAATCTGGATTTGCTGGGCCACTAAAATTATTTCCACAACGTATGTAGGGCGCTCTTATGG
>JAYSYG010000374.1:0-4914 GCA_043716685.1 Sphingobacteriaceae bacterium
CAGCTGTGGTTTTTGCGCTGTAGCAACGGGCAAACCAAAACCTGCTGACTGGGATGAGCCAAAACGTATTGCCAACTCTGTAAAACTGATGGGCGTAAAACATTGTGTAATTACCAGCGTAGACAGGGATGACCTTAAAGACGGGGGTTCTATTATCTGGGCAGAAACCATTAAAGAAATTCGCGCAATCAGTCCTGAAACAAAATTTGAATGCCTGATTCCTGATTTTGCAGGCAAGTGGGAAAATTTGCAACGCATTATTGATGTGAAACCTGATATTGTTTCTCACAATATTGAAACGGTAAGACGTTTAACAGCACAGGTCAGAATTCAGGCGAAGTATGACAGAAGTCTTGAAGTTCTTAAGCGACTTGACGAAGCGGATGTTAAGACTAAATGTGGTCTTATGGTTGGTCTTGGAGAAACAGAAGAAGAAATTTATGAAACCATTGATGACATTGCCCGTGTAAAATGCGATGTGCTTACCATTGGTCAGTATTTACAACCCACTCCAAAACATTTGCCAGTAGCACGTTTCGTACATCCTGATGATTTTAAAAAATACAGGGAGTATGCTTTGGGAAAAGGATTTCGTTTTGTGGAAAGCGGTCCGTTGGTGCGTTCTTCGTATCACGCGGAAAAACATATTTTCTGATCTCCGTATCTGATTAACAAAAGATTTCGAAAATCATTACCTGAAACATTATTCGAACCAAGAATTGTAGTTGATCAAATAATCCCTACATCATTTATTTTCACCCAACCTTCGTTGCCATTATCCAGCTTAATCAAGAGCCAGTCACCATTATTTTCAACAACTCTGATCTTCGTTCCTTCGTGCAAGGCAAACTTCATTTTAGCCATTGCAGTAGGCTCATTCATTATCCTGATTTCTTTGGTAAGAATTATAGCGAATTTGTTTTCATAACGCGCCTTCACAGCAGAGTATCCCAGAAAATACGTAACAAGAAAAGAAACAAACAACAAACAAGTTAATAAAAAGGAAATTCTTTTTATAATAAGGATACTTGAATTCACGAACAGGAAAAATAAAACAGAGGCTCCTGCAAGGCAAATAACCGTGAGCCAGGCCCAGGTAGTTGTTGTGAAAGACGATAGAAGATTTGTTTTGACGGCAGAAATAAAGAAGTTCTCTTTTGAATCAATTTTGTCGATGGTTTTAGCAGACACAATTCCAAGATTAATGCGTACATCTTCATCATTCGGTTCTACTTTTCTTGCAAGCTCGTAATAATAAATTGCCTTCCCAAGGTCACCATTTCTATAATACGAATTACCGAGGTTAAAATATAACTGGTAAGATTTATAACCTTCTTTAATCAGCTTCTCATAACTCTCTATTGCTTCTTTATACTTTTTAGAATCGTAAGCCTTTTCTGCCTTTTGCAAAAAATGATTACTATATGCCGGTAAAGCAAAAAAGAAAATGCATACTGTTATGTAAATTACATTTCTCATCCTACTTTTTTATTTAATTGTTGTTCAAGGTCCGTAACAAGATCGACCGTATTTTTGTAAACAAGCTGTAAATCTCCACTCACAGCGCCGGGAGCATACTTAGCATATTCACTTGTGTCAAGAGTAGACATTAATTTGGTAAGCGTTGCCTCGTTAACCTGTTTCCGGGTTAGTGTCGCATTTATCTTTTCCCGCGAAAGGTCTGCAACAGGGATCGTTAATTTATGACTGAGATAATTATTTAAGGCGTTAAGTATCTCTGTATAAAATTCATCTTTTTTGTTTGCGAGCATTAATTTTTCAACGTTTTGCAATTGTTGTTTAGCAAGTTTGCCAGCTTTGCGTTCTCTCACAAGCGCCATGTTGCTATTATTCTTAATATGACTTCTTCTGAAAACCAAAACGGCTATTAATCCTAAAAACGGCGCAATAAGCAATACTATATGATTGAGGGAATTGAAAAACTCAGTTTCAGATCTTAAAAGCACAAAATCGCCTTTTTTAATATAGCGGATATCGTTCTCTGTTTCCTTGATCTGGCTGTGTGATGTATACACCTGGGCTCCTGAACTATTGGGATCAGGAGGAAGAACTTTTATTTTCAGTTCTCCGGCAGGAACGGTGACATACTTTTTAGTATCAAGGTTAAAATAACTAAAGTCGAGTCCACTTAGTGAAAAGTCTCCTTCATTTCTTGGAATAACCAGGTAATCGAAGGTTTTGGAATTTGCGTTATCCGACACTTTCGGCTCATACGTTTCAAACCCTTCCGGAAGCTCCAATTTTGGGGCGCCAATGAGTTTTAAATTGCCTCTCCCACTAATGGTCATTTTTAGGTTAAAAGCTTCATTGGCCTTTAATGTGTTGCGGGTTGACTCGATCTTATATTGAAAACTGCCAACAGCGCCATTAAAATTTTCCGGCTTGCCTTCTTCCGGCAATGGCAATACTTCGATCGTAACCGGTTTGCTGTAGGCCGTTACATTAATATCTTCATAACCATTGGCTCCAAAAAACTGCTCAAAAATATTCCGGGGTTTTGTGTTTGTTTGTTTCCTGATCACAAGCCCCTGTTCGATAGGAGTAAGTACTATTTTACCTGATTTATTTGCAATGGCCTCGGTTCGGTATAATTCATACGTATTATAATTTATACCATCTACATTTTCAGTGCTCACAATTCCTTTGCTCGTCGATTCTTGTGCCTGTGAATAAAACCCATCGTAAGACGGCTGGGAAAATTTCTGAAGTCCGACAATTTGCAGGCGACAATACACTTTTTGAGTAATGGTAACCTGTTCGCCAATGTAGCACTTGTTTTTGCTTGTACCTGTCCTTATAAAAAGGTCGCCGCCGCTTATTTTAGAATTTGTTTGCGGATCGGGGGTATTCGCGGCAGCAGCATTTTTCACTGCTTCAATGGCGATGGGTGGACTTTCTAATTTCTGGCCACTTGAAATAATACTGGCGGGACCAATTGTTAATTTACCTTCTTTCTTTGCGACAAGGGCATAGGATAACAAGACCTGATTACTTACCACACCATTGACATTCTGCGAGCTTCTGCTTTCGTAAGGACCAGCAACAACATCGAAATCTTTAAATGAAGGTGGAACATAATTGCTCGCGTTAACCATTATTACTATCTGAAAATCGAAAGGAACGCCTACCTGAACTTTTTTTGTATTGACCTGGCCGTAAAAACTCTGCGCTTTATTATCCTGGTATAATAAAACAGAAGAAAATAAAAATACTATCCAAAATTTAATTCTCTTCATTTGATATGCAAGTTACTCCAATATTTAAGGAGCTGAATCTTATTAATTTATTTTAACGTCTGAACATGTTTACCAACAATTTAAAGAAGGAACAGGTTTACCAATCCTTTTCCACCTTACCGTTTGAAGCATCTTCCTGCTTTTGCTTTCTTTTGTCCTGCAATTTCTTTTCAGAATCCATTAAGGCCTTCAGAAGCTGCTCGGCCTGTTCTTTACTCATCTGGTTTTGCTGCTGCTGAGGCTTGCTCTTATCATCCTTTTTATCTTCCTTCTTTTGTTGTTGGTTACTTTGTCCACCGCCACCACCTTTTTTCTCTTTAGGCAGATTTTTTAAAGCGTACGCAAGATTGTAACGCGTTTCCTCATCTTTAGGATTATACTTTAGTGCTTTTTTATAGGCATCAACAGCCTGCTGGTATTCTTTCTTTTGAAGGTAACAATTCCCGATATTATGCCAGGCCATGTGAAGCGTGTCTTTATCAGAAACGGAATTCGCCACAACAGCAAAATTCTGAGCTGCCTGGTCAAAAATAAGGCCGGCAAGAGAATCAGGTTTCATTTTAGTGCTTTGAGGCATAACGAGCGCTCCGCTCTTTACCATAAGCGCGTTTTTATAAAGTGCATTTCCCAGGTTGAAATTCGCCTTCCTGTTATTTGGATTTAGTTCCAATGCCCTCGTATATTTTGTAGAAGATTCCGGGACCTTACCTGAATTATACAAATTGTTACCGTCATAAATATATTCGGCATCTTTTTGCGCAGAACAAAATCCCGTTGCAAGCAGCATGCAAGCCATATATCCCTGGTATAGTTTATTTAACTGCATTTCCAAATAGATTAATTTTTTTAAACCACTCGCTTACGCGCTCACTCAAAAGAAATTCTATAAAAAACAGAACAAGGGCAATACCAAGAAACCATTGGAACTGGTCTTCATAATCGGTATACATTTTACTTTCAAGCTGTGATTTGTCTAATTCTCCAATTTTATCCAACACTGCATTCAGTCCTATATCTGCCTGACTGGCCTGAACGAACACGCCATTTGCTTTAGAAGCAATTGTTTTTAAGAGATCTGAATTTAATTTTGTAACGATTGTCTGTCCGTCCTTATCTTTCCTGTAGCCCTTTACAGAACCGTTCTCAACCAAAGGAATAGGAACGCCATTTTGCGAACCAATACCAATTGTGTTGATCATAATATCTTTTTTGCCAGCTTCTTCAGCAGCTTCAATTGCAGCGGACTCATGGTTTTCACCATCGGTGATAAGTATTATTGCCCTGTTCTTGCCTTCATCGGTACTAAATGATTCAGAGGCTTTTTTTATGGCTTCTGCTATTTTTGTACCCTGCACCGGCACCATTCCGGGGCCAACTGATTCAAGGAACATTTTAGCCGCATTGTAATCTGTGGTAATTGGAAGCTGAACGTAAGCCTCGCCTGCAAAAATTACAAGTCCCAGGCGATCTCCTTCAAGCATATCGATCATCTTCTCAAGCGCATACTTTGCACGCGTTAACCTGTTGGGTGTAAGATCCTGCGCGAGCATACTATTACTCACATCCAGGCAAACAATAATATCGGCACCTTCACGCTTTACCTCTGTTAATTTACTTCCTGTTTGCAAATTACATAACGCAAGAATAACCGAACTAA
>JAYSYG010000375.1:0-1518 GCA_043716685.1 Sphingobacteriaceae bacterium
ATTAAAAAGTTATTGTAATAAAACCAGAAATCTGATTTTCGGCTTCCCTGTGCCACAAGGAAGCGACCCCCCAATTCATTTTCATAGATCGTGGAAATAAAACCCGGATCTCTTGATTCTCTTAAAAGGTAATAACCAACGGCGAAGAATAGGAAGCCCGTTAGGCCGAAATAAAAATGCTTATTTTTTAGTAAGAATAAAAACTGCTTTTGAAGAATGCAATAAATAAAAAAGGCTGGGGTAAAAAGTAAGCCTGCAACACCTTTTGTAAGGACAGCCAGCGTAAGGGCAGCAAAAAATAAATAAAGGTAATTCGTCTTTTTTGTTTCGCAAAGAAAGTAAAAAAATATACACGTAAGCGTTGTAAAAAGTGTAAGTAATCCATCGTAGTCTCCTGTTCTGCTTATATGTGTTGTATAAAAGCCGGAAGAAGTTATTAAAAGCAGCACGGATATAAAACCAAGCCAGAATTTTTTCAGGTAACGCAACGAGAAATACAAAAGGGTAAGGCAGGTTGAAAAAACCGCAAGGGCTGTAGGCAGGCGTATGGCCAGCTCATTTATCCCGATTATTTTCATAAAGAATACCTGCAGCCATATCAGCAAAGGTGGCTTTGTATTCCAATCTTCCACGCAGTAAGTAAAATGCGTTACAATATAATCGCCATCGTGATACATTTCAGAAGCATTGATCGCTATTCGCGCTTCATCCCAGATACGGATAGGTAAGTTGTCTAAAAACCCAAAAACGGGAACAGAGACCAGAAGAATTAAAACAAAATATTTTATGTAACGGTATAAAGAACTATTCATTCAGTTTATGCGGGTATGAGCTAAAATTACGCAAAAAAATGAACTGCCATAAGCAAATTTTTGATTTGAGGATTAAAAACCAGTTCTTCTCAATGACAGACTTGTTAAATGTCCATTTAACTCCGACGAATGGCTTGGATCCAGCTTTGCAATATTAAAATTTTTATTCGCGTGACTATTTTTTATCTTAAAGCTGAAAAGGTTGCTTCATGCTGTGGATAATTTTTTGATCAGATCCCTTCGACCATACTTCTCACGTAAATGTTTTTGCACGAATAGGTGATGGGTGGTGACCACATCTGTACTTTACTCTCAATAATAAACGCATTTTTTGTTACAGACAATGTTCCTGATGTAGAACTGTTAGCATATTCAGGACCATAGAACCCTACGTCGATCGTATTGCCATTTAAAAATGTGGAGGCAATCACGCACTCAGGACCAATTTTCAACGCACTCAGAGAAAAACTATTATTGATCCTGCCGGACATCACTGCACTAGCCGTGTAATTAGCAGTAGTGATCGTTGGATCAGGCGAACTGGCGATAACAGCAGTACAACTACAGGCAACATTATAATTTCCATTTAAAAAAGCAGCACCATTCTCTACCACGTGAACAGTCCTGCTTAACCCAGCGGCCTTGTTACCTGAAGCGTCCCTGGCGCTGTAGTATAAAATATAGGTACCGGGAAACTTGTTATTTA
>JAYSYG010000376.1:0-4890 GCA_043716685.1 Sphingobacteriaceae bacterium
ATCTCGATTTGGCCTTAAACGGTTACTTTAAGAGGCAAAATTTATTCTGTCTGAGTATCAACATCTTGAACCATTTTTGTAACCAAACTAGTAACCGAATTTAATTTGTATGCAGATTTGGTTTAATTTTGTCGAAGCAATATGAACTTAAAACATGCGAACTGAAAAAATAAATCCAAAAATGTTCACCCTTGCACGGGAAGCTAGAGGCTATTCTCAGGCTGATCTGGCAGAGATCACCGGGCTAAGCAGGACAGGCATCACCCGCTTTGAGTTGGGAGATCTTCAGTCTTCTGAAGGATTTATAAAAAACTTGACAGATGCACTAAAATTTACGGACTCGCTTTATTATAACGATGCAGAGGCTTTACCGCCTGCCATGTATCGCAAGCGCGATAATGTGCCAGCAAAGCTCCTGGCAAAAGTAGATGCGCTTATTAATGTGTATGGTTTCGGGATCGGGCGCTTATTGAATACGATCCAGTATGACAAACTGGTCGTACCCTCCTTTCCGACCTCTCCAACAGAAGGCGCCGAAAGATCGGCATTGCTTACACGCCGAGTTTGGAATATTGAAAGCGGCGTGATCACCAATCTTACATCGGTATTGGAAGCGAATGGCTTTATCACTTTACCCGTGGATTTTGGAACAGAGCGCATTGACAGCCGGAGCATTTTGATCGATGATAAATTCCCTGTGATCTTTTACAATAAGAAACTGCTGGGTGACCGTTTGAGATTTACACTTGCACATGAACTTGGCCACATTATTATGCACACACGTAATCCGCTTACTCGCTTCGACGATTCACACGAGGCAAATGTGTTTGCAGCAGAATTTTTAATGCCGAAAAAAGAAATTTTGAAAGACCTGGATAATGATCTTGATGTTGAAAAGCTGGCCGTACTAAAAAGCAAATGGCTGGTGTCGATGCATGCTTTGCTTTACCGGGCAGAAGATTTAAAAATAATTACAGAGAACCAGAAGCGTTACATTATTAATCGCTTCAACCAATTACAAATAAGGAGGCGTGAGCCAAAAGAGCTGGATGTTGCCATTGAGCGCGGACAGCTGCTGCGAGACCTGATCACTAAATACCGCAGCAAACAAAAGATGAATGTGAAACAGATCGCAGAATTCTTTTACATGAACGAAGAGGAATTTTTATCAACGTTCAGTTAAATGAGTAACAAATAAAATGAAGATAGATGAACAGTAGTAGTATTAAAATTATTCCGTACAAAAATTGTGAGCTTAGGCTTATGTATGAGATGGACGACAAGCCAAAGGCTTGGAAAGCGTTAATGGACTTGCATAAACATGCAGTAGGAGAGCGTTCAGGGCAATGGTATGACGTCAATCAGGTGTTAACCATTTTCGCCCGATTAGGAATGCCAAATAAATACTTGCCCGACGAGCTGGATAGAAAACTCGAATCAATCAATAAAAAAGCTGCGTAATCTAAAATCAAATTTTATGGAATTAATGTAATGGCCGGACGGATGTCCGGCCTTTTTGTTTTTATACCCTTCCAATACCGCACAGTAAATTTCAATAGCCGTCAAACACGGAAAAAGTGCGCAAATCTTACCTGTTTAACTCCGCATCCAGCAGAATAATCCTGTTCTCTTCCAAACACATCAGAACCAGTGTAAACCCCGTCAAACAAGGCAGAACATGGGTAGCGCCCTTTTCTGTTGTCGGAACTTTGTCTTCGTAATCGAGCAAGTAAATTCTAAAACGAAGATAAAATGAAAGCAACACAAACCACAGCAAAACGCGCTGGAAAAAACAAAAAACAAAGTGCAAAAATTATTCCATTGAATATTTTTCAGCAGCCACAACAAAAAGAAACGGCTAAATTAATTAACGCTGTTTGGGGCGCTGTATCCTCTTCACTCTGGTTTAATAAAACCTTTAACAAAAATGAAACAGATCAATACAAAGAATTAATCTGTGAGCATTTTTTAAATGGCAAAGATAGCAAGCGCAACTTTAAAGAATTAGTTGAGCGCATTTGTCTGGCGAAACGCTATGTGGCACGCAAACGTGGCCGCTATATTTCAAAACCGCAGGATTACCTCAACATTCATTATCCTTTAGGATTGACAGGTACAGCCGGGTGGCTGCAACAGGTAAATGTGGTACGCAAAGATGTACCTGAATACAACAAAGGTATTACTACACTGGCAAAAGCGCTTCTTTCCTTTATTGAAAATCCGAGCGTCGCAGTTTTCCATCGTGGCCGCAAAAACCTTGCAGAACAAAATCAGTTCGATCTCATCCAGGTATACAACAACACTATTATTCATCTTCAATACGGTCTATAATGCAAAACGAAATCGCAAAGCCGGTCACGTTTTCCGTGAAGGCGTATACAAAAAAAGAGTTGCGCACGCTGTATGGTATTCCGGAGTCCACTTTCAAACGCTGGCTCAAAGCCGTGCCGGAATTAAATAGTGGCAGAAATAACTACTTAACCATTCCACAGGTGATCCTGATTTTGAAATTCTATGGTGTGCCGGGACAGCGAGAGTTCAATTAATATCATCAAATAAGGTTCAAAAAAGACGAATTAAATCAATGCGGTTCGAACGCAGGAAAGTCGTCAAACCCTTGTCAGACCTTTGATCCCGTAAACCAAAAACAACAAAATAAAAAATGGAAAAATCACAAACGGACACAAGCAATAGCAGTTCGCTCTTCCTCACCGGAACGATCCTGCTGGCAAACATGGACTACACGGGCTTGATGGATTACGCGATCAAAGCTCTTGTTGGAGGGGCGATCTGGATGGCTTACAAAATAGCCGGAGACTACTTCAGCAATAGAGCCAATAAGAAAAAAAATAACGAACAGTAAAATCAATTGGGAAATGGCGAACTGGAAAAAAATAGGATGGATCACAGGGATAAGCACAGCATCGCTCACAGGCTTGTTCTTTGTAGCGCGTGGCCTGTTCAATAAAACCTATGACCTGAACGAGTTAAAGAAACTGAGCGATCAGCTTCAGGTTAACCCGAGCGCGAAAATTCACAAGATCGATTTTACAGGGCTTACCATTCGCATTGATGTGAAGCTGATCAACCCAACCGACAACGGTTTCAAAATGAAGTATCCCTTTATCCAGGTTGGATACAATGGAAAACCAATTGGCTCTTCACAAGCCTCAGCAGAAATTCTCTCTATTCCTCCTAATGAAGAATATCCAATCAATGCGATCATGCTCAACTTTCCCCTTATCGGGATGCTGTCGCTGATTGGTGGATTATTCAAGTCGCTACAATCCGGTGAAGCCGTGAAAATAAAAGTAGCAACCACTACAAAGATCGACCCGCTTTGGAAAGTAAGCGATGGTGAGTGGAAAGCATTAAAGGATTACGGTGTGAAAGTTCTCAGGGCAATACCCTATGGCAACATTCAGACAGTCACACTTAAAAAGGCAGCAGCATGACCAGAGAGAATGTGAAAGTAAGGGAGGGTCGTGAGTATGATCATTACTTCCCACGCGCCAAGCTGATCACCATCGTTAAAAAAGAAGGAGCGACTGTGGCCGATACTCTGAAGCTGATCCCGGCGGTGATCCGTGAAACAGCTTTCCACACACGCAGGTTTGCGCACGAAGTGATCAAGGCCGATACGATTGAGCAAACGTGCAGGAACGTCTGGGACTTTGTGTACAACCACATCGCCTATAAAAAGGATGAAACAGGAAAGGAGCAGGTTCGCAGTCCGGCAAGAGCATGGCATGACAGACACAATTTTGCACAAGATGAAAAAGGAAATTTTTTAAAAGATGAGTTAGGTAATAAGATTCCAATGGGCATCGACTGTGATTGCATGAGTTTATTTATTTGCAGCGTCCTCTACAATCTGGAAATAAAAAATATCTACTTCCGCATCACCAAATACGAAGAGAGCTATTGGGAGCATATCTACCCGATCATCAAACTGCCAAATGGAAAACAAATAACAATCGACTGCGTCCTGCACAATTTTAATCAGGAAGCAAAATACACAGCAAAACAAGACACACCAATGGATTTAGAATATCTAAACGGAGTATCAGACTCCACAGTTAACAAGCTCACCGATGCTACAGATTTTATGGGCATCATGGATGAGCAGGAAGCCCTCGCCACGCTGGGCAAGATTTTTAAAAAGAAAAAGGCTTCCGGTGGCGGTGGTGGTGCAGCGCCAAAGAAGAAAGGACTTTTTAAAAAGAAAGCAGCCGGAGGAGGAGCAAAAAAACCTCTATTCAAAAAGAAAACAGCAGAACAGAAAAAAGAACGAAAAGCAAAAGTAAAAAAGTTCATTGGCAAAGGGCTGCACGTTACCAATCGTATCAACCCGGTAACCGTTGCCTTGCGTAATGGTGTGCTTGCAGCCATGAAATTGAACTTTTTAAAAGTTGCTGAATCCCTGCGCTGGACATATCTCAGCCCTGAACAAGCACAGGCGAAAGAAGCGGACATGGGCAAGTACCAAAAGCTAAAAGGCGTGCGTGAAAAGCTGGAAAAAATATTTTATGGTGCAGGTGGCAAGCAGGAAAATTTAAAGAAATCAATTCTTACAGGAAGAGGAAACAGGGATAAGGCAGTACCAATGAATGGCCTCGGGTACATCGCTTATCAAAACGTTGACGGTCTGCATGAAGAGATGCCTTTAAATGAATTGCTGGGGCGAGAGATTTACCACTCTGAGAATGTCGACGGTATGGAAGGGCTTGATGGCTTTGAAGGACTGGAGGGCTTCGGTGAAGAGGGCGATCTTGGCGCAGCCACAGCAGCCAGCGTTGCAGCGGCCTCAACAGTTCTTACAACCATTGCCGCGCTGATCAAAAGCATCGGAAGCATCTTTCCAAAAAAGACAGAAGCGAAAGGTGGTGC
>JAYSYG010000377.1:0-4883 GCA_043716685.1 Sphingobacteriaceae bacterium
GGTTTTTTGTATTCGATGACTAACCTTGTAAGCGGGTAGAATGACGTTTTTATCCGATGAATGGAAAACGGTTAAAAACTAATTTGAAACTGCACGTAAAGCTGGAAACCTGAAACAAAAGTGTAATGCTACTCTCAATTTTAATGGATTTAATGGTACAGACGGTGTTAGATAGGAAGTTTAATAAAACAATGAATAGCCACCTCGTGTCAAGTCAACTATACATTGTTGGTTGACTCTGACAGTGTTTCCTGACGATACTGTAACCCTGTTAGAGTTTATTACGGCTGTTTTTGATTGACATAACACTCGGCAGACCCTCGAGGTATGCTGCTACTAATTGTATTTTTTTTAGCAAAAATCATTCGTGTTAATTCGTGAATCCGATGGCTATCGGATCGTGTCTCAAAATAATGAGCTAACCCCGGGAAGAGTTTAGAGGAATTCTTTTGATTAAAGCAACTTTGTAGAATGTGGAAATAGCCCAACTAAAGAAGAGTTTCTTTAGGAAAGTAAAGAATTGGTCTTTTGATGTCAACCAAAATCACTTCTTCTTTTTAAATGATTTCTTTTTAAATATCGTTTGTTATTATTTGCTATGTTCGACTAATCCTAATTCTGCGGGAAGAGAGATAAAAATTTTTTGATTCAGCTCATGTAAAAGATTTCAATCCCCCGCTTTACCACTTACCACCCGATCCACCGCCACCAAAACTTCCACCGCCAAATCCACCCCAGCCACCGCCAGATGAACTTCCGCCACCACCACCAAATCCGCCACTTCTGCCGCCCAGCATACTTCCCCAGAAAAGTGCACGACCCACACCTGAAAATGTTCTTCCCCCTCCTCCAAACATATTACGGAGAAGAATAATCACAACAATTATAATTATAATAATAGTACCCAGACCACCTTTTCTTCCTCCTGAACCGTAACCGCGCGTGTAATCCTTTTTATTGATCTCTCCCTTTGCAAGTTGCATCAGAACATCAGTGCCTTTATCAAGAGCCGTATAGTACTGGCCGCTTTTTAAATACGGCGTTATTTCTTTATCGCGTATTTTCTTTGTAGCAAGATCGGGTATTGCGCCTTCAAGACCCTTACCCGTTGCTATAAAAATATCCCTGCCACCGTTTGATTCTGTAGGCTTTATAAGAATTACAATGCCGTTATCTTTATCAGCCTTGCCCACTCCCCAGTCGTTTCCAACTTTAAATGCATATTCAGAAGCCTCATAACCGTTCAGGTCATCAACAATCACAATACAAATCTGGTTGGATGTCTGGTTTGCAAATTGCTCCAGCTTTTCTTCCATCTGTGCGGCTTCTTGCCCGTTTAAAAACTGAGGGAACTCTTTGGAAAGGTTATTGTATAATTTTGGCGGACTCGGACGCTCGGCAACCTGGGCATTAATAATACCTGCAAGCGCAAAGAAAAAGAGTATTAGAATTTTCTTCATGATTAAAAAGAGATGTTATTACTGAGTTCGTTTTTATCATCCTCTTTCAGTGGAAAAAACTTACCCAGTTGTTCCCCGCAATCAATAATACACCCCGCCAACGCTTTTGCCCTGGAGGCTGAGCTTGTCGAAGCCGAGCCTGTCGAGCTGGAGGCAGAGCCTGTCGAAGACCCAAATTGTTTTATAAGCTTTTCCACAAGCTTGTCCCAATATTCAGTTCCTAATTTTTCATGAATGCCTTCATCACCTATAATTGCAACCTTCCTGCTAAGGGTCGCAATATAGATCAGAACGCCGTTCCGCTCCTGCGTTGCATGCATCCCCAATTTCTTAAATACTTTTTGTGCAGCCTTCACCTCGTTTCCAAAACAAAAATTGGTAAGGTGCAACCGGATTTCTCCGGACGTATGCTTCTCAGCCTTACCAATAGCCTCAATAAGGAATTTCTGTTCGCTTGGAGTAAAAAAACTACGGGCAGTTGGCATCTTTAATTATTTAGTTTCGCTAAAATCTACCTTCGGTGCATTTTCCGAACCTGCGCTTTCTTTAAATGGTTCTTTTTTCGGAAACGTCTCTTTATTTAAAAACATGCTGTTTATAAAACCACGGATGTGTGAGTTGTACTCCTTTACCGCCTCGTTGTAATTTTGACGTGCAACTGAGATCCTGTTCTCTGTACCCTCTAACTGCACCTGCAGATCGCTGAAATTTTCAGTCGACCTTATTTGAGGGTAAGCCTCAAAAGCCAGGTTAATGGCAGTATTTATTTTCTTACCCATTACATCCATGTCCTCTGGTGTTTTTGCGCTCACAATTCCTGCACGTGCTTCGGTCACCTGCGTTAAAATTCCTCTTTCATTTGCAGCCGCTCCTTTTACGGTAGCCACAAGTTGAGGAATAAGATCGGCCCGGCGCTGATAACTGGCTCCAACATTTCCCCATTTCTCATCCAGGTTCTCCTGGTAGCCTATGGCCTTATTGTACGAACTTCTGTACATCATAAAAACAATAAATGCAAATAAGAGTACACCTCCTATTATTAATACACCTTTTTTCATTTTATTAAAATTTTAATGTAAAAGTAATATTAAAATTGATCCCTGATAAAAAGCATTAACATTAATTCTATCTTTACCGCGAATTATAGTGATGAAAGGGTCTTTTCCCCTGTAAACACACTTTTGCCTGATTGTAAACATATCACCGCACTATGAAAAAGTACCTTGAAGCAGAAGATATTCAACTCGTATTCAGTGGCCGGAATTATTTTGAGATACTGGGACAGATCATTGACAAGAGTAAACATATCCTTCACCTACAGACTTATATTTTTGAAACAGACGAAACAGGTCTTAAGGTAATTCAAAGTCTTAAAAACGCTGTGGCAAGAGGCGTGAACGTTTTTGTACTCTCCGATGCCTACGGATCTTTCCCCTTTAAAAAAGATGTCGAAAAAGATCTCGCCAATTCAGGCATCCGGTTCCGCTTATATTCGCCTTTGTTTTCTTCAGAAAGTGTTTTTTTCGGAAGGAGGTTGCATCACAAAATTGTGGTTGCAGATAAAAACGTGGCGCTTATTGGTGGTATAAATGTGGCAAATAAATATAATTCAGGTGGCGAAGAAGAAGCCTGGCTCGATTATGCCGTTTATGTAAAAGGCCATGTGTGTGAATATCTTGATTTACTTTGTGAAGCGGTTTTTAAAAAGAAAAGAAGAAGTAAACTTATTGCCTGGGAAACCAAAACCCGTTCCGCTTATATCACTGATCCGCACCGGCTGATCCGTTTCAGGCGAAATGATTTTATAAAACAGAAAAATGAGATCCATTACAGCTACATGGAGAGTATTTCTAAAGCTGAAAATTCCATAACCATTGTTGCAAGCTATTTTTTGCCGGGAAATAATTTTCGGCGTTTATTGCGATTAGCTGCGTCAAGGGGTGTTAAGACACGGATCATCCTCGCCGGCAAATCTGATGTTTCTTCTGTAAATCTGGCCCAGCATTATCTGTACGAGTTCTACCTCAGCAATAACATTGAGCTTTTCGAGTGGCAGAATTCTATCCTGCACGGTAAAGCCATGATGGTAGACAATACCTGGGTAACCGTTGGCTCTTATAATCTCAATTTCCTGAGCCACTACATCAGCATCGAATTAAATGCCGATATTATAGATCGTAGTTTTGTAAGGAATTTTTCCGAGCATATAGAAACAATCGTTAACGATAGCTGCACAAAAATTGAGCTTGATAAGATCAGAAAGAAAACACATTTTTTCGAGAAATTAAAAATGAAGCTCGCATATATTTTTCACAGGGCAATTATGAATAGTGTTATGATGGGAAGAGTGCATAAAAAAAGGAAACAGCATTAATTATGGATACAATTACACATACGGTTCTGGGAGCTTGCTTAGGCGAAGTTATTGCAGGAAAAAGACTTGGGAAAAAAGCTATGCTCATTGGGGCACTGGCGAATAACCTGCCGGATATAGACGTTGTTACAAGTTTTTGGACAAGTCCTGCACACGAGTTAATGGTACACCGTGGAATAACACACTCCATACTTTTCGCTTTGATTGTATCTCCTCTTTTCGCTCTTGCCTTTCAGAAAAAATTCAGCAGTTACGATGTATCCTTTAAGCGCTGGCTGGTCTTAATAGGTAGTGGCTTGTTCCTGCACATTCTTATAGATGCTTTTACAGCCTACGGAACGGGTTGGTTTGAACCCTTCAGCAACTACCGCGTAACCTTTAACACCTTATTTATTCTCGACCCTTTACTTTCAATTCCCCTGATCGTCGGTTCGGTAATTCTGCTCATCCTAAAACGAAATTCCTATCCCAAAAGAAGACGCGTGGCTTATGTATGTCTTTGGATTAGTGTTTTGTATTTAATGATCACTATTTCAATAAAGGTGTATGTAAACCATGTCATTGAAAGAGATCTGACCTCAAAAAACATCTCCCATCAGGCATTTATGGTTACTCCAACCCCACTCAATAATCTTTTATGGTATTCGGCAGTAAAAAGCGGCGATGATTTTTATACAGGCTACTACTCTATCCTTGATAAAAGCACAACCGTTAACTGGGAATTTTTTCATAAAAACGATTCCCTCTTAGTGCCGCTTAAAGATTTAGAAGACGTCCGGGATCTCATGCATTTTTCAAAAAACTATTATTGCATGAGTAAAAAAGACAGCATTCTTACCTTTAGTGATATCCGCTTCGGACAAGTTGGTGGCTGGTATATTAAACAGGCTCCCTTTGTCTTTAATTTTGAATTACAGATGAAGAAAGGTAATCCTTTAAGTCTGCAGCAAGGCCGGTTTAAATCTTTTAATTCAAAGGATCTTGGGTTGCTGATGGATAGGGTGAAGGGACATTAAATACAGGCCACAGATTTCACAGATCTAAATACA